>RFSX01000070.1 GCA_009923745.1 Chitinophagia bacterium | reverse complement strand
GACAACATAAGTCATGGCAGCCCACCACAGAGCCTTCCGTGCACCTTCATATTCCGCACCATGTGTCATTCCTGTACTGTCAAGATATGCCAATGCTCGACGTGAGGCATCAAACTCTACTGGCAGTGTTACAAGAGCAAACAATGCTGTTATGCCAAAAGAGATGGTCAATATCAATAAGACCAGGGAACTCTGAGCCCCCATTCCAAGAAAGAATATACCTCCCATAAAAAGAAACTGCTGTGCTGCCGCAGAGATCTGTACAATCGGCACCAAGTTGGATCTCATCTGCAACATGGGGTAATTTTGCGCATCCTGAACGGCATGCCCGCACTCATGAGCAGCAACAGCTGCTGCAGAAATGGATCGACTGTTATAAACCGGCTCACTCAAGGCTATGGTTTTTGTCTTGGGATTATAATGATCTGTCAGCGCACCCCTACCCGGAACAATCTTTACATCGTGAATGCCGTAATGATTGAGCATGGCCTGGGCAATCTCGCGGCCCGACATATTATTTCTAAGGCTGTAATTGCTGTATTTGGCAAATACAGCCTTGAGGCGGCCACTCATGACCATACCTATAACAGAAAAGAATCCAATAATAATTATGTATCCTATCATTTTACTTTGTCTTTATAATATCAAATCCTGTATAATCTCTCAATACCTCAGGTATAACAATACCCTCGGCAGTTTGATTATTTTCAAGCAATGCTGCGATGATGCGGGCTAAGGCCAGGGCACTACCGTTCAGTGTATGCGCCATTCTCCTCTGACCCAGCTCATCCTTGAATCTCAGATTCAGCCTGTTGGCCTGAAAAGCTTCAAAATTGGAAACAGAACTCACTTCCAGCCACTTCTTTTGCGCTGCCGAAAAGACTTCAAAATCATAGGTCAAGGCGGAAGCGAAGGTCAAATCTCCACCACATAAACGCAATATGCGGTACGGCAGTTCCAGCTTTTGGAGAAGTCCTTCTACATATTTGACCATTTCGTCCAAAGTATCGTGTGATTTGTCAGGATGCTGCACTTGGACGATCTCTACCTTATCAAATTGATGGACCCTGTTCAGCCCTTTTACATCAGAACCATACGATCCAGCCTCTCGCCTGAAGCATTGTGTATAGGCTACATACCTAAAAGGAAAATCTTCAGGGCGTACCATTTCATCTCTCAAGATATTGGTGACTGGAACTTCTGCTGTGGGAATAAGGTAGAGTGCATCTTTTTCTATAGCATACATCTGTCCTTCCTTATCCGGCAGACTCCCTGTGCCTATTCCTGAGGCTTCATTGACGAGGAGGGGCGGCACAATCTCTTCATAACCTTGTTCCAGTGCCTGATCGATAAAAAAATTAATCAGTGCTCTTTGCAAGCGGGCACCCTGGTTTCTGAAAACCGGAAAACCTGCCCCAGTAATCTTTACGCCCAATTCAAAATCGAGGATTCCATATTCTTTGGCTAAATCCCAATGGGCTTTTGCCCCTTCAGCCAACTGAGGCATTTCACCTGTCCAGCCCTTAATCACAACATTATCTTCATCTGATAAACCCTTAGGCACTTTGGTATGCGGAACATTGGGCACTTTGTATAAAAGCTCCAGGAGCGATTGTTTGAAATCACTCATGGATTTTTCATTAGCTGAAATATCCTCTTTGAGTGCTTCAACATTCTTCTTTGCGGCATCGGCTTCATCTCGCTTGCCATCTTTATATAACTGTCCGATCTCTTTGGACAGACGATTTCTTTCAGATAACAACTGGTCGTTTTGTGTCTGCACCTTTTTACGGTAATCATCCAATTCGACAATCTTATTCAAAATCAAAAGCTGGTCATCATTCCACCCTCTTTTTTTGAGCCCTTCTATGACTTTCTCCTTCGAATTTCTAATCCTGTTAATACTCAGCATATGCATCAGTTTCTAAGCGAACAAATATACTACAATGAAAGTCTAAAACTTCCTTAAAATATTACGAGAAGCTTTAAGAATAGTTGCTTTACATGCCACATTTCAAAATTCCCTGGGAGCTAATAAATTGTAAACTGGCTTGTTTATTTCAACGGAATAGGTTTATTTTGCAGAGAATTCGCACTTTGAATCTTTCATCTATCGCGAATTCCCTAAGAATTTCCCTCATACTTATTCAGATTACAAAATCTTATAACTTAAACCACTTAATTACTTCATATCATGTATGATATCCTACAATTGAATGAAATGCTCGTTCCAGAGCTTAAAGAAATCGCAGAACAACTCGAACTAAAAGGCTACAAAAAACTAAGCAAACAAGACCTTATTTATAAAATTCTTGACCACCAGGCTGTTGCCGGCGGAAGCATAGAAAAGGCTGTCGAGAAACCACAAGCCCCAGATAACGGAGAAAGCGACGAAAAAAAGGAAGAAACGACGAAAAAGAGAAGGAGAAGGCCAGATGCTAAAAAGGACAACCACAAGTCCGAGAGCAGAGAGCCTGGAGAAAATAGAGAGCCAAAAGAGAACATAGAACCCAAAGAGCCGAAGCAGGAATCTGTCTCTGGTGAAGAAACAGCTCACAAACAGCATCATAACAACGACAAGAGAGGAGACAAAAGAGAGCATAAGAAAAAGGAAGAAACGACGAAAAAGTTCAACGTCGATATGGATGGCGTGATTGAAGGTACCGGTATCCTTGAGATGATGAGTGATGGTTATGGCTTCCTCAGGTCTGCCGATTACAACTACCTGTCTTCACCGGATGATATATATGTTTCACCCTCACAGATTAAACTTTTTGGCCTAAAAACAGGAGATACTGTCCAGGGAGCTATAAGACCTCCAAAGGAAGGAGAGAAATACTTTGCTCTTTTGAGAGTTTCTAAAATCAATGGTCTCGATCCCGAAAAAACAAGGGAGCGTATTCCATTTGACTACCTGACGCCTTTGTTCCCGGAAGAAAAGTTCAATCTGTGTTCGCATCCTGCCGGAAAAGACTACGGCAACAGAATGATCGACCTCTTCACTCCTATTGGTAAAGGACAAAGAGGTCTTATAGTAGCACAACCTAAAACAGGTAAGACTTTCCTATTGAAGGATATCGCCAACGCCATTGCTGACAATCATCCTGATTGTTACATGATTGTACTACTGATTGACGAAAGACCTGAAGAGGTAACAGACATGCAGCGTTCGGTTAAGGCAGAAGTAATTGCTTCTACTTTTGATCAGCCGGCAGAAAATCACGTGCGCGTGGCTAATATAGTTATTGAAAAAGCGAAAAGAATGACCGAAAGTGGCCATGATGTTGTAATCCTTCTTGATTCAATCACGCGTCTGGCTCGCGCATACAATACCGTTTCACCATCATCCGGTAAAGTACTATCGGGTGGTGTCGAGGCAAATGCCCTTCAAAAGCCTAAGAAATTCTTTGGTGCTGCCCGTAAGATAGAAAACGGTGGATCACTGACAATTCTGGCAACGGCATTGACAGATACCGGTTCTAAAATGGACGAAGTTATCTTTGAAGAATTCAAAGGTACCGGTAACATGGAATTACAGCTTGACAGAAGCCTTGCCAACAAAAGAATGTATCCTGCGATCGACCTTGCTAAGTCGAGTACGCGCAGGGAAGATTTGCTTTTGGAAGAAGGCATCCTGACTCGAATGCATGTATTGCGTAATCACCTTGCTGATATGAAGCCGGATGAGGCCATGGCATTCCTTAAAAAGCATATGAATGGGACAACCAGCAATGAAGAATTCCTGGTTACCATGAATGGTTAATTTATTAAAGTAAAAAGCGAAAAGGGTGTTGGTTATTGTTTAAATAAATAATACCTTTGCCATCCTTTTATAAAGGGGATTAAAATAAAGAAACACATTTATCATGAAAAGGACTTTTCAACCATCCAAAAGAAAGAGGGTCAACAAGCATGGCTTCCGAGCGAGAATGGCGACTAAAAATGGTCGTAAAGTTCTTGCCAACAGAAGGGCTAAAGGCCGTCACAAGCTGACTGTTTCTGACGAAATGCACAGCAAATAACCAAGGATCCCCCTATCCATCTGGGTAATACCACAAATATTTATGACATTTTTACTTCCTTTGAGTCGTTACTAGTATGACTCCTCAATTTACATTAGTGGCCAGGGAAAGGCTCAAATCAAAAAAGCTTATAGGCCGTCTTTTTGACGATGGCCTATCCCAGTTTTATTATCCTTTCAAGCTGCTTTACCTTCTGCAGTCCAATGAAGAGCACAAAGAACCCCTTCAATTTGGTATATCCATCCCTAAAAAAAAGATAAAATCGGCCGTTTCCAGAAACAGGCTGAAAAGACAAAGCCGCGAAGCTTACCGGCTCAATAAATCCCAGCTGAAGGCCAGCCTGGAAAGCTCTGGTAAAAAATTAGCTTTAATGTTCATCTACATTGAGGCAGAAGAAAAAAATTATTCCGTTATTGAGAGGAGCATCATAAGACATCTTGATGAATTGCTTAAGAAATACGGTAACCATACTCCTGACAGGCTTTCTCAGCATCTGTAGCCTTAACAGTCAGGTTTTCCTTCAACTGGAACGACCCAATATCCCGCAGTCAAAAAAGTTTGTGGCCGGCGACATCTTGGAATACCAGGTTTCACAATATCCGGGCGTGTGGAAAAAACACATCATCGTTGACCTCAAAGCAGACGCCCAAATTATTGTTCTTGATGATCAGTTTTTCCATACCTCCGATTTCTCTTATTTAAGATTTTGGCACCCCGGTGTCGTAAAGTTGGGTGACGGAATCTTGAAGTTCAGTGCAGGCTGGTACCTGTTTGGAGGTATTGCGACCGCGGCTGCTCCCAATTATACCATGAGCAAGCGGGAAATTATTATCGGGGCAAGTTCTACTGCTATCGGCTTACTTTTACGGACATTATTCAAAAAATCTAAGCTAAGGCTGGGCAATAAGCACCGCTTACGCGTCATGGATACGCGGATGAGCCCGGGAAAGGGATTTTAATTCTCAATAAGATATTTCACTGCTTCAGCATATCCGCCTGTGCCCTTGCCTATCACATGATGCTGACAACATTCCTTCAAATAAGAGCTATGTCTGTATGACTCCCTGGCATAGATATCTGAAATATGCAATTCAACCACGGGCGAACGTATCGCCCTTACAGCATCAGCAATCGCAATGCTGGTATGTGTATACGCTCCCGCGTTCAATATTATACCATCTGCCTCAAAGCCATATTTATGCAAAAGATCAATGAGCTCTCCTTCATGATTGCTCTGGTAGTGAATAATAGAATGCTCCTTGAACGCGTCTTTCAAAGCCTGGATGATTTCATCAAGTGTTAGGGTGCCATAAATGGATTGATCCCTTATGCCAAGCAAATTGAGATTTGGGCCATTAAGTATAAGTATTTTCTTTCTTGAACTCATTGTTAAGATACTCCCTTACAAGGCTACTTCCGATAAGAATTTAATACGTACCATATGAATTTCTTCCGGCCGGATATCATCTTCCTCGAGTTCTTCAATGGCGTTATCGACAGAGTCCGACTCGGCATCAGAAAAATAATCAAATATATCCTCTACGACAGACTCGTCAATATTTTCATCAATGTAGTAATTGATATCCAGTTTTGTTCCTGAGCCTACTATTTGACCCATCTCATAGAGGAGTTCCCCCAGGGAGATATTGAGACTTGAAGCGATATCTTCCAATGGCAATTTCCTGTCGACACCCTGAATAATTGTAATCTTGGATTTTGACTTATTAGCAACCTGTTTGATCACAAAATCATCAGGCCTGTCAATGTCATTCTCTTCGACATAGTCTTTGATCAATTCGAGAAAAGGCCCTCCAAATTTGCGGGCTTTGGCCTGGCTGACTCCTGATATCTTCAACATATCATCCATAGAGATCGGATAATAGCTCGCCATGTCCTGCAAGGCCGATTCTGAAAATATTATCCAGGGCTGCAGTTTGAGTCTCTTCCCTTCAGACTTTCTAAGATCTTTAAGCATGTTAAGCAGGGTGTCATCCAGAGCTGCTCCGCCCCCGGAAGAGGTGGCAACAAAATCGCCTTCTGCCTCGGAAAAGTCCCTGTTAAGCGGGATATGAATAGCTGTGTTTGCCTTGATAAATCCTCTCCCCTTATCCGTAATTTTTAAAACTCCATATTCTTCAATCTCTTTATACAGAAGATTATGCAAAATCGCCTGTCTGAGTATACTATGCCAAAACAATTCGCCTTTATCCTTGCCAGAACCAAAATTGGGCTTTCTGTCAAAGTTGAAGGTCTTGATATCCTGGGAGTTCTTTCCCACCATGAAATCGACCAGCAGTTTAACCCCATATCGCTCGTTGAGCTCATCAACAAGTTGCATCATCACATCCATTTCCGCCGTGACATCCTGAGTCTCTCTTGGGTGCTTGCAGTTGTCACAATTCTTGCCGCAATCCCTGGCATCAAAGTCTTCTCCAAAATAATGTAAAAGGAATTTTCGTCTGCATGAGCTGGTCTCCGAATACGCAATGATCTCTTCCATCAATTGTGTAGCCAACTCTTTTTCGGCGACGCCTTTATCCCGCAGGAATTTTTCAAGCTTCAGGATATCCTTATATGAATAGAAAGCAATGCAATGGCCTCCAAGTCCATCTCTTCCTGCCCTGCCTGTCTCCTGGTAATAATTCTCGATACTCTTAGGTATATCATAATGGATGACAAAGCGAACATCCGGCTTGTCTATGCCCATTCCAAATGCAATGGTTGCAACAATAACATGAACTTCTTCCATGAGAAAGTCATCCTGTACCTTATTCCGCGTTTTAGCATCCAGTCCAGCATGATAGGGTGCAGCTACTATGCCATTAAGCTGAAGCACCTTGGCTATCTCTTCTGTTGATTTTCGGGATTGCGCATACACAATGCCTGACTGAGAAGGTTTTGTCTTTAAGAATTGAACGATTTCCTTCAGACTTTGATCTTTACTCAACTTGGGTCGAATCTCATAAAAGAGGTTTTTCCTGTTAAAGGAAGATTTATAGATGGCAGGATCACGCATCTCAAGGTTTTTGACGATATCCGACTGTACCTTAGGCGTAGCCGTTGCCGTCAAAGCTATAACAGGAATATCATCAGATATGCCTTTAACCATTTGCCTTATTTTCCTGTATTCCGGCCGGAAGTCATGGCCCCACTCTGAAATACAGTGAGCTTCATCAACGGCAATGAATGAAACATTGGCGTCCTTGAAAAACTGGATATTTTCTGACTTGGTCAAGGTCTCAGGAGCAATGAAAACCATTTTGGTTTTTCCGCTGAGAATATCATCCTTGACCTGCTTCATTTGAGTTTTACTCAGAGAAGAATTTAAAAAGTGTGCAACCTCAACATCATCACTGAATCCCCTAATGGAATCTACCTGGTTCTTCATCAAAGCTATGAGCGGAGATATAATGAGTGCGGTACCTTCGAGCATGAGAGCCGGCAACTGATAACATAAAGACTTCCCACCACCTGTAGGCATAATAACAAAAGTGTCTTTGCCAGCCAGTATGCTTGCAATGATTTTTTCCTGATTTAATTTGAAGTGATCAAATCCAAAAAATCGTCCTAAAGCTTCTTTGAGTTGTATGCCACCAACTCCCGCTTCATTTACTTCCATTAACTGCTTTTATAATTTTTCTGTTTTTCGATTCTAACGGCTCACAAAAACAAAACCGTATAAGCTAAAAAGGTACGAATTATATCTTGCTTGGCCGAATTAATATGCCTTTATACACATTTATGATTACAGATCTCTCATGACTCCTAATAGGCTTTCATTCAAGCATTTGTAAATCAAGGCTATATAGATAAGTTTTGACAATTAAAGTTTAGAATTCGAAAGGCCTGTTAGGCCTATGCACCTAAACTTATATCCGTTGCCAACGAGCTTTCTGAGAAGTAAAATGGCAGGAGC
>RFSX01000069.1 GCA_009923745.1 Chitinophagia bacterium | reverse complement strand
CGGGAGGGACATCGCGAGGCGTACTCACAGAAAAAGACAGTTGGTATATCATTCTTGAGGACAAGCACAGGCAGGGTATAGGTGAAGCTTCACTGATTGAAGGATTGAACCCTGAATCCAGAGTGGAATCCCAAGCTGCTATTGAGGAAATCTGTCAAAGAATCAATGCAGGCGAGGGCCCAAAGCCTGGAGAATACATGGGGTTTCCGGCAGCGCGGACCGGATTGGAGTCCGCACTTCTTGATATGGCTACGACAGAACAGCTTCAGTATTTTGACGCACCATTCACAAAGGGTAAAGCCATTCCTATTAATGGCCTTGTCTGGATGGGATCAAAGGAATTTATGTATGAACAGATTGTAAACAAGATTGAGCAGGAATTCAAGTGTATAAAGCTGAAAGTTGCTGCCATCGATTTTCATGATGAACTTGAATTGATCCGTTATATACGAAAACACTTTTCAGCGGATGATATTCAGATTAGACTGGATGCTAATGGCGGATTTCATAATGATAAAGCACTGAGCATCCTTGAGAAGCTGTCTGAATATGATATTCACTCTATTGAACAACCAGTCAAGCAGGGTCAATGGGAGCTTATGGCAGAACTCTGTGATAAAAGTCCGCTGGCAATAGCACTGGATGAAGAGCTGATAGGTGTTGATGGGCCAGAAACCAAGCGACAGCTGCTTGAAGCTATAAGTCCAGCCTACATCATCCTTAAGCCTAGTCTGTTGGGTGGCTTTAAGGCAAGTGAGGAATGGATACAGCTGGCAGAAGAACAAAGCATTGAATGGTGGGCAACTTCTGCGTTGGAAAGCAATATAGGGCTCTCAGCCATTGCGCAATGGGTGAGTACCAAGAACAGTAAAATGTTTCAGGGCCTGGGGACAGGTCTGCTGTTCAGCAATAATATCGATTCACCTCTATTTGTGGAAAAGGGCTTTCTGCATTATGGCGAGTCCGAATGGAAGCTGGATCTTTTCATGTAATTTGGTGTCATGCCTTTTAGGATTAACAATATAGCTGATCTTATCCCTTTCCAAGAGTATAAAATGCTTGCGGGTATCCTCGATGAGGCTTTGTATACCGATATCGCAAAAGTCCTTGATGACTGGTTTGATGAGGCATTGACAGAATTGGAGTTCTTCAGTTCAGGCTCCACAGGCCAATCCAAGTCAATCAGGCATTCTAAGGAGTCTATCCGGCAGGCTATCAGCTATAGTTCGAAACGTCTGAACTATGGTCGGGGTACAAGAAGCCTTTTGTCACTTCCTGTGAAATATGTGGCCGGCTCTATGATCCTGTTGAGAGCCGTAATTCTGGAAATGGAATTGTGTGTGGATGAGATATCCGGCAATCCACTCAATGGTATCAATTATAATATTGATTTTCTTGCACTTACTCCATTTCAATTTAACCAATGCTTTAATTTTAATTTTAACAAACTGAAAGAGGTCGGAACCATTCTTTTAGGTGGTGCGCCAGTTCCCGCTTCCTTGTATAGTAATTTTAAAGACTGGGGTGGAAAGATATACCAATCCTATGGAATGACGGAAACTCTAAGCCATGTTGCATTACGCAGGCTTGATGGGCCTGAGCCTGAGAAACTTTATACATCTATAGCAGATGATATTTTTTTTGAAGTGTATGATGAGGATTGTTTAGTAATAAAGGCACCTTATCTTCATACAGAGATCAGGACAAGAGATCATGTTAGGCTGGAGAATAAGCATCAGTTTGAATGGTTGGGACGGGTAGATTCCATCATAAATTCCGGTGGCCTCAAGATTAATCCCGAATATCTTGAACACTTTTTTTCAGAAAGCATAACGAACAGGTTTTTTGTATTCCCTGTGCCGCATGAGCTTTTAGGTCAGAGACCCGCCATAATCATTGAGGCTGGATATTCTAAGGACTTGTACAATCAAGTAATTGAATTAAATTCACTTCTCGATAAAAAGTGGCGTATTGAGAAATTGTATTTGTTGCCAGAACTTGAATATACGGCTACAGGGAAGCTTCAGAGAGAGGCTTCGCTTAGGAAGCTTGATTTGTCCGACTTTATTCAACTTTAGCTAGGTTTTTGGGTTTAATATGGGCACATGAAAGATGAATTTGACCATGAAACGAATATTGCATACCTGGTCTTCAAGAGACCAGGTGATGCCACTCAGAATTATTATCAATGCCAGTATATCGAATCCCGGGATTTGTCTGATATTCATGATTGCGACTTCGTTTTCGCACCCTTTAGTACCCAGTCTGAAGCTATATTGTTTTTAAAGTTCGATAAGGAGCTGGAAAAGCATGAATTAGATTCCAGCCTTTTATGCTCTAAAATTCTGGAAGATATATCCAGAGCTGAATACGGCTTGCAATTTCAAAAACTTAAACGCAGAATCCTCAATGGGGATATAAATAAGCTTGTGCTGTCCCGAATAAAAGCTTACAGGGCCAATAAGCTGTTGCCCCAGGATATTTTCAATCTGCTGTTGACTAATTATCCGGATGCATTCTCCTATATGCTATTGATCCCTGACCGTATGTGTTGGATAGGTGCAAGTCCCGAGCCTTTGCTTCAGGAGTCTGGAGGGGCATTCCTTAGTTCTGCTTTGGCAGGCACTCAAGCCGTGACACTGGAGCCAAAAGACGTCTTTTGGGGAGAAAAAGAGCGCGAAGAACATGCTTTTATCGAAACCTATCTTGAAGAGTCTTTTCGTCAGGCTAAGCTCACATATGAAAAGTCTGATTGCTACACAGTGGCAGCGGCAGAAGTATGTCATATTCGTTCTGATTTTTATCTGGATAAGGAAAACGATATTTCAGAATTGATTAAGATTCTGCATCCTGGGCCCGCTTTAAGTGGCTATCCCAAGGAACTTGCCGTTGAGATGATACCTGCCTTGGAAGCACATAAAAGGTCATATTATACCGGCTATTTTGGCACATTATCAAAAAGTTTGGGATTGTGTTTGTATGCAAACCTGCGGTGTATGGCTCTCTACAAGGAAGGAGCTGAACTGTATCTTGGTGGTGGCATAACGAAAGATTCCGATGAGGAAAGTGAGTGGCAAGAGACTGAGTTGAAGTCAAGAACAATGGGCGCCGTCCTTGAAATGCTTTCAAATCAAAAAGTACAGTTATGATTCTATCCGATAAGAGAAGCATAGCTCGACTAGTAGATATCTGCCATCAGATGGGGGTAAAAGAACTGGTATTTTCTCCAGGATCACGCAATGCGCCTCTTGTCATTTCATTTGTTGAAAGTGGCTTATTTGAATGCTTGTGCATACCGGACGAGAGGACTGCAGCTTTTTTTGCTATGGGCATGGCCATACAGTCCGATAGGACAGTAGCCATTTGCTGTACTTCAGGATCTGCAGCTTTGAATTATGCGCCCGCACTGAGCGAAGCCTACTACCAGGGTGTGCCCTTACTTGTACTCACGGCAGATCGACCTGTGGAATGGATTGACCAGGGCGTGGGGCAGTCAATTAGACAAAATAATGTATATGCCAATTATATTAAAAAGAGCTTTGAGTTTATCCAGGAAGCCAGCAAGGAGGAAGATATAGCAGCAAATGATGAGATATCCATACAGGCTCTTCAAGCTTGCCAATCGGGTTTTAAAGGACCAGTTCATATAAATATTCCTCTTAAAGAACCATTATATGGCACAACGCTTTATAAAGAGACTGTAGAGCTTCCATTGGCGACAAACCATAATGCAGATGTTATTAAGCTTGATTTCGATCGATTGGGCGGACTCTGGCAAAAATGCAGCAGGAAAATTATTCTGTTCGGGATGTCAAAGCCAGATGTTGAATTACAAAAACTCTTTCAATACTGGCACGGCAGTGGACAGGTGGTGATTTTGACAGAAACATCGTCTAATTGCTATGTAGATGGTACCATACAGACAATCGACAGGCTCATTACCGGAATTGAAAATGATGCGGAGAGTTATAGGGCGGATCTTCTTATCAGCATCGGTTCAGCTGTCGTATCCAAAAAGATTAAGGCCCTATTCCTTAGGAACAAACCAAGCTATCACTGGCATGTCTCTGAGGATACAGCTAAAGACACTTTTCGTGCATTGACGGATTATATACCTATGGATGCATTGAGTTTCCTGGACAAGTTGAGTAATCTAGTATCACCTAATGAGAAGTTATTCCAGGATAAATGGCTTGGCTATAACAATCAGCTTAAACTAAAGCACAATGAATTTGTCGAATCCTGCGCCTGGTCTGACTTCCGCCTATTTTCCCATTTATTGAATGCTATCCCTAAGGATGCCGTACTTCACATGGGTAATAGTACGGTGGTGAGATATATTCAATTATTTGATCCAAGAGAAGATCTTCAGTATTATGGCAACAGGGGTGTAAGCGGTATCGATGGATGTAGTTCTACCGCAATGGGCTTATCCTACTTGTCGGAAAAGAAGAATGTCCTTATCACTGGTGATATAGCTTTCTACTATGATTCAAATGCGTTCTGGCACAAACACAGACCGCCATACCTGAGAATTATTCTTGTCAACAATGAAGGTGGAAGTATTTTTCGCATAATTCCAGGGCCTTCATCCACTGACCAGCTCGACACCTATTTTGAAGCACACCAGAAAATGAATGCAAGACATCTTTGTGCACATCATAGGATCAAGTATATGTCAGCAGCCGATGAATCAGAATACCAGGAATGCATTAGCGCGTTTTTTGATGATGAAGCAGGCATAAAACTTCTGGAAGTAAAAACGCCGAGGCAACTCAATGACCGGATCCTTGCAGACTATTTTGAGTATATACACAAAGAATAATTTTCTCTCAATATTAATTATCTTGGATACAATCAATTTCCAGGATGCGCATCTACCTTATACTCGTATTTTTAAGTCTGAATTCTCTGAACCTGTATGTTTAGATATATAGGAATTCCCTCGAAAGCTCCACGTCTGCATATATTGACGGCATTGACAATGATGGAGATGGATTAACAGTGTGGTACAACACAGGACCTATGTATTATGTGTCGGTGTGTCTATTGTAATCGCTGATAGTATCATTAGCCTGCCTGGTGTATTCAGCTTTGACGAATATGATTAAAACGCTTGTTTTGAACGTCTGATCGTTCAGGTATCAGAAAGAATCGATTGTGATCAAAATGTATATTTTCAGAATCTTCATTTAACCCATCTGCCTAGGTCCTTATCGCTGTTCAAAAGATTTAAGCGGGCTATTACAATCTGAAATTTTGTACAATGATGTTTTCACTGGGATTCAGAGTATTGAAATCAACAGAATTGAAAGACATCGATTGTCTACTATACGTAATGCAGTTTAGGCCTTCTGACTGAATTTTGAAGATGGGATTAGGTATGTAATAACAGAAAGATTGTAATTCTAGCTTAAGGGCGACTTTTTCTCTGACCGGTAAAACTCCCTGAAACTGATCATTCTTTGCTCCTGCTCATCCCACAACTTATTCTGAATGCACTTCAGACTGTCTTTGAAAGTCAGGATATTGGCATATTTAGTCAGAATAGGATTTTCCTTCATGCACTTTTCCAGATTGTAATTCGGAATCCTGGCAGATAGATGGTGGATATGATGTATTCCAATGTTGCCTGTAAGCCATTGAAACATTCTTGGCAATTTGTAATAAGTGGCACCTCTGATTGCCGCGACAACAAAGTCCCAATTTTTGCGCCATTGGTTGTAAGCCGATTCGTGCTGATGCTGGATATAGAAAAACCAGAAAGCAATGATAGCAAACAGGAATATGGTAAACAGTTGAATGAAAAGGAATTTAGCCCAGCCCAGTAGAAAACCCATCAGAGCATATACTGCAAGAATGATAAGATTATTTCTTACCTGTGACCATTTTATGCGCTTGATCATTCCTTTAAAATTCATAAACGGAATGCGGTTTGAAAAAGTAAAATATACAATAGGAGAGATGACAAAAAGTACAAGGGGATTTCTGAAAATCCTGTACCTCAACCTATTAAACCAGTTTCTTTCTCTATACTCTTCAACGGTCAGGAAATTAATGTCTCCGATATCGCGCTCCTCGAGTTGTCCAGTGTGACCGTGGTGATGGTTATGCACCTTTGCCCAGTACTTGTAAGGTATTGAGCTAAAAAGTGAACATACAAAACCAATCATATTGTTCCAGCGCTTAGAACCTAAAAAGGATTGATGACCGCAATCATGTTGGATTATAAAAATCCTTACCAGAAAGAAAGAATTAATGAATGCTAATCCAATCGTCAACCAGATAGACCAATTGAGTGAAAAGTACATGAGCACCCACAATCCAATATAAGGTATGAATGAATTGCATATCTGGATAATTGCTTCCTTGGTTGACGGCTCCTGGTATTTCGCTATGATGCTTTTCCAATTAGCCAGTGCTGTACTTATCTCTTTGTCTAGGTCAAATTGCATGACTGCCTTTTTAATCGAGTAGTCAATTTATTAGAAAATATCAAATATATGATTTATCTGTTTTCTTCCTGTCGCTTAATAAAATAATAGGTGTCGTATTGAGAACGTACAGGTATTCCAACGTCCCGGCGATACTCATTGTTTTTCCTGAAATCAAGGTATCGTGCCTTTACGTTATCATTGGATTGTATGCGCATAATAACCTTGACAAGGTACTTTAATTTAGGATCCTTGATAGGGAACATAGTCTCTATCCTGTAATGCAGATTACGAACCATCCAGTCGGCCGAAGACATATATATTTCTTCCTGTCCGCCGTTATGGAATATGAATACCCGCGCGTGTTCAAGGAACCGATCAAGAATACTGCTTGCTTCTATGTTTTCGCTGATGCCTTCAATACCGGGAACCAGCGAACAGATACCCCTTATGATCATCCTGATTTTGACGCCTACCTGACTGGCCCTGTACAAAAGGTCGATCATTTCCTGGTCCTGTATGCTGTTCATTTTGAGGAAAATACGCGCCTCTTTCCCTTCTTCAGCCATCTTGATTTCCCTCTCAATCAGCTCTATCAACTTAGGTTTGAGATTGAAAGTTCCAACGCCCAGATTTTCAAACTGTTTTTCCGGCCTTATTTTGTTCTCTACATAGGAAAATATCATGAGTACTTCGCGGAGTAGTTGCCTGTCAGATGTGAATAATCCGAAGTCACAGTACAGCTTCGCTGTTTTCTCATGAAAATTGCCGGTGCTAAGGTATGCATAGAACCGTTCCTTTGAATCAATTACACGCCGCACAAGAGCAATTTTTGAGTGTACCTTAAGCCCGGGCATGCTGTATATGACATTGACTCCTGATTCTTCAAGGGTTTCACCCCAACTCAGGTTGGCCTCTTCATCAAAACGTGCTTTAACTTCTATGAATGCTGTAACCTGTTTTCCATTCTTTACGGCCAGTTTTAAGGCCTCCATAATCCTTGAAACTTTAGCTACCCTGTATTGGAATAATTTGATGTGAGTAACTTTTTGGTCCTGAGCAGCATCTTCGAAAAAGCGGATGACCGACTCATAGCTGTGGAATGGGAAATATAATAGGTGGTCCCCAGCTTCGATGGCTTCAAAAAAATCCGGGCATTTCTCTAATGGCGTATATCCAATGGGGTCCATCGGAATATCCTTCAGGTGTTTCATTCCAAAGTCTGGGAAGGTGAAGAAATCAGAATTGTTATGGTATCTGCCTTCAGCAACAAGGTCTGATTCTTTCAGTTCGAAAACATCTTTTAAATAGTGTAAGAGCTCTGCGGGCATGTCTCTATCATAAATCAGTCGCGATGCGGGACCTACATTGCGCTTTTCTAGGCTGGTTTTGATTTTTAAAATGAGATTACCAGAAAACTCATCATCGATGTATAATTCAGCGTCACGGGTCAGCTTTATAGAGTAGCTCCCTATGATATCAAATCCCGGGAAGATCTTGTCTATATTATCC
>RFSX01000068.1 GCA_009923745.1 Chitinophagia bacterium | reverse complement strand
CGTAATATCTTGTGTTAAAAATTGTCTTTGTGACGACGTATTTAGAATGTCCCTGATAGGACATTTATAGCCTGTAAATCAGTCTTTATTTATCTGTTGCAGGCAACAGGAATTACATTCACAGAATATGCATGTAGTTATTATTGGTAATGGTATCAGCGGGATAACAGCAGCCCGGTGGATAAGGAAATTGAGTAAGCACCGCATTACAGTCATCTCATCTGAGTCTGACTACTTTTTTTCAAGGACAGCACTGATGTATATCTATATGGGCCACATGACTCTGAAAGATATTCAACCCTATGAAGATCATTTCTGGACAAAGAACAGGATTGATCTAAAAAGAGCTTATGTAGAGGACATTCACTTTTCAGATAAGCGATTACAATTCTCAAGTGGAGAAGAATTAGAATTTGACAAGTTGATCCTGGCCCTGGGTTCCAAACCTAATAAGTTCGGATGGCCAGGACAGGCTCTGGATGGTGTAAGGGGTTTGTATTCATTACAAGACCTTGAGTATATGGAAAACCACAGCAGCGATTTGAAGCGTGCTGTTATTGTGGGAGGGGGCCTTATAGGGGTGGAAATGGCAGAGATGTTTCATTCCAGGCATATTCCAGTTAGCATACTGGTTCGGGAAAATGAATACTGGGATAATGTGCTTCCAAGTGAAGAAGCTTCTATGGTGAGCAGGCATATTGGCAATCATGGTATCGATCTTAGGCTTTCTTCGAACCTAGACGAAATACTTCCAGATGATAATGGCCGGGTTAGAGCGGTGCGTGTCAAGGAAAGCCAGGAGATTATCGAATGCGGTTATGTCGGATTGACGGCAGGGGTAAGCCCAAATGTAGATTTCTTAAAAGATTCGGAACTGGAAATCGACAAGGGTATCCTGGTTGACAATAATCTAAAAACCAATCTTGACAGCGTATTTGCCATTGGCGATTGTGCCCAGTTGCGCAGCCCATCACCGGGGAGAGGTTCTATAGAAGCTATTTGGTATACCGGGCGAATGATGGGAGAGGTGGCAGCATATAATATTTGTGGCAAGGATATCTCATACGATCCCGGATTCTGGTTCAATTCCGCAAAGTTTTTCGACCTGGAATACCAGGTTTATGGTTCTGTGCCTCCTGGTTTGGAAGAAGGCATGGACAGTTTTTACTGGCAGGACAGGGCCTTGGAAAAAGCACTGCGTATTGTGTTCAACTCAGAGACAGAAGCTGTTATCGGTTTCAACTTGTTGGGCATACGATTTCGTCAGGAAGTATGCGCCAAGTGGCTTAGGGAAAAAGCCAGCCTTGAGGATGTTATGCGCAACATTCATCTTGCCTTATTTGATCCTGAATTCAGTCCAGCTTTTACAGTCCAGCTGATCAAAGCCTACAATGACAGATTTCAGAGAAAGCTAAGTCCCGGATTAAAACCAGTTTATGACAGGGTATTCAATTTTTTAAAAAGCTAAGCCATGGATGTAAAAGTATATAAGAGCATGTCATTGAGTAACCCGCAGCCAATAGGTTTGGACAATGTCCAAAAAGCATCGGTGGCTGTCGCTTTTACAGGTTTGTTGATCTTATTCCTTGCAACATTTAACCAATCAATTGTGGAAGGTCAGTTATTCCTGTACCTGTCATTTGTTTTGATGACTGCGGGTGTCCTGATTTTTTCATGGCGCAGCTTCAGAACCAAACCGGCTGGCATCAATAACAATGGCATTTTATTTTCTTCATTGACCAATCGGGGGCTATGGGCGTGGGGACTTGGTGTTTTCCTTACTGGCTTTTATGTATCACTGTATTGGTTTCCTTCCTACTTGGGTCTGGCCTCAGGAGATGATGGCAATACGGGTTTGATAGCTTTTTTTGATCCGCTATCTCAGGTTTTGAAATCACAGCCGGCCAGTCAATGGTTTGTCTATGGCAGCTTGTATACGCTGGCCATCCTCTTATTTGGGATCCGATTCATTTGGAAGTATCGACATAATAGGTATCATGTGATCAGGACATTCAGTATCATGTTTTTTCAACTCGGTTTTGCTTTTCTCCTTCCTGAGTTTCTCCAAAAACTTAATTACCCCTATAACGATATGAAGAATGTATGGCCACTCAATTACTACTTTTTCGATGAGTGGAATATCAAGGCTCTTTTGAGTTCGGGTAATTTCGGATTATTTATGCTGCTACTTGGGGTCGCCATGATTTTTATAATATCACCCATATTGACCTACTTATATGGAAAGAGGTGGTATTGCAGCTGGGTCTGTGGCTGTGGCGGGTTGGCTGAAACGGCAGGGGACTCTTTTCGACATCTATCCGATAAATCTCTAAAGGCCTGGCAAATCGAGCGGTGGCTGATTCACAGTGTTCTTCTTTTTTCATTTGCCATGACGGCCGGTGTGATCTTCAGCTTTTTTCATAACAATCCGGACGGCTACTGGCTGAATAAGGGAAGCTTTATTCTAATCCTCGCAGGTATAATTATCATTCTTGTTGTGGCCCAGTGGTTGTATAAGCCGTTTAAAGAATCGATTGACAAGACCGCACTCCGTATATTTACAGGCTTCATGCTTATTGTTTTGATGCTGAGTTGTATCGCATACTTTACAGGCAGCGGGAATGCTTTGTTTATAGATTTTTATAGTTTGAGAAGTACTTACGGTTTCCTTATAGGTGCTGCTTTTTCCGGGGTAATCGGCGTAGGCTTTTATCCACTGATGGGCAATCGTGTATGGTGTCGCTTTGGCTGTCCGATGGCAGCTATTTTGGGTGTCCAGCAAAAACTATTTTCCAGGTTCCGGATTACAACTAATGGAGGACAATGTATCTCCTGTGGGAACTGCTCTACCTATTGCGAGATGGGTATTGATGTAAGATCATATGCACAGAAAGGACAGAATATAGTCAGGGCATCATGTGTAGGTTGTGGTGTATGTGCGGCTGTATGTCCGCGGGGTGTATTAAGGCTTGAGAACGGCAGTAATGATATTTTCGATCGTACACGTGATGAGCGGACAGTTTTCGTAAAATGACAGCAATTCTTCTTAAGAATGATTAAAATCTAATCAAGCTTATATTTTTACAGGATAGACGAGATTGCATCTCTTCATTCATAACAATAATATTCTGATATAGTGGAAGGAATTAAAAAATCACTGCTTGAGGCATTTATCGATGCCGCTTTGAGGGAAGATGTCAAGGATGGGGATCATACCTCTCTTGCCTGCATAGATAAAGACAGTCGGGATAGGGCCAGGCTGATTGTCAAGGATACCGGCGTTATCGCAGGTATCAGCTTTGCCGAATACGTCTTTAAGCGGCTGGATGGTTCCAGTGATTTCATCAGGCTCATGGAGGATGGCCAGGATGTATCGCCTGGTGATGTGGCATTCGAAATCGAGTGCGGCACCCATGCCTTTCTGAAGGCAGAACGACTGGTTTTAAATACCATGCAAAGACTGAGTGGTGTATCATCTATGAGTCGAAAATATGCAAAGCTGGTCGAGGACTTGCCAGTCACTATTCTTGATACGAGGAAGACAACGCCCCTCATGCGCTTTCTTGAAAAGTGGGCGGTACGCGTAGGTGGCTGCAGCAACTATCGGGATGGCTTGTATGACTGGATTATGATCAAGGACAATCACGTAGAAGCCAGTGGTGGCGTAACAGCAGCTATACAAAAAGTTAAAAGTTACCTCGAAGCTACTTCCAAAAATCTGGACGTGACCGTTGAAGTGAGAGACATGGGTGAGCTAGAGGAAGCGATGCATGAAGGTGGAATCCGGCGTATTATGCTGGATAATTTCGAGGTCCCTGAGCTGAAAGAAGCAGTATCGCTGATTAACGGCAGGTTTGAATCTGAAGCCAGCGGTGGCATTAGCTATGAAAACCTGAGGGCTTATGCCGAGACAGGTGTCGACTTCATTTCTGTAGGTGCCCTAACACATTCTGCGGGTTCTCTTGATATGAGTTTGAAAATCCAAAAGCATAAAAATTAAAACAGTCATATTGCAAAGGGCAACATGACTGTTTTATAAGGTGTTCCATCTACACCATTAGCCTGGATAGCTCATAATCAGAAAACTCAAAAGCATGAGCGTAAAGATTACTACAAGCCAGAATCTAAAATCAGCATAGATATTCTGCTCATCTTTCTGCATCATAACACGCATAGGGTTTTGGTTATTAATTAAAGGCTTAACTGAGTTTATTAAGCTTTCATGCCACTCTATGCCAAAAAGAATACCATAGCAAAAAATCATTATATGATATTTACTGTGAAATAATAGTGATTTTAGGGTAGTTGATTTATGTAAGAAAAAATGTATTTGTAACACACTGATTAAAAGTGATTTTTAAATCAGTCAAATAGTTTATTCCTATAATGGGTCAAAAAATGGTATCTAAAAAATACCCAAAATATTTATGCTTTACGCACAATATACTTTTTGATGTTTTTGACAAAGGCGGGTCCCTGGTATACAAGCCCGGTATAAATTTGGATTAGATCTGCTCCGGCATTAAGCATTTTGTAAGCGTCTTCAGGACTTGATATACCACCTACGCCTATTATGGGAATCTCTTTATTGTTGGATCGTATTTTTCTGACCACCTCACTTGAAACATTGCTTAGGGGAGCACCGCTGAGTCCACCGGCACCGATTTCAGCAAGCTTCTGATCTGATGTTTGTAATCCCGTCCTGTCAATTGTAGTATTCGTAGCGATAATCCCGTCCAGTTTCACAGCCCGTATGATATCAAAGATGTCTTCAAGTTGCTGGTCGCTCAAATCTGGAGCAATTTTGAGACATACAGGTTTCCATTGCGATTTTTTATCTCTTAGCGTCATCAGGGTTTGCAAAAGCTTGGTTAAAGGTTCCTTGTCCTGAAGCTCTCTAAGGCCCGGGGTATTCGGAGAACTGACATTAACCACGAAATAATCTACATGAGGATACAAGGCTTCAAAAGCATACACATAATCCTCAGTTGCATTTTCATTGGGCGTCACCTTGTTTTTTCCAATATTGCCTCCAATAATGAGCTGTTTTCTGTCGACCGATTTGAGTCGTTTTACCATGGTATCGACTCCTTCATTATTAAAGCCCATTCTATTGATGAGGGCGGAGTCGGCGGGTAACCTGAAAAGCCTTTTTTTCGGGTTACCATCCTGTGGCTTTGGCGTTACGGTACCAATTTCTATGAATCCAAAACCCAAAGAAGCCATGGTATTAAAATATTTTCCGTCCTTATCAAATCCAGCCGCAAGACCAATCGGATTGGGAAAGCGAATACCCCACAGTTCTTTTTCAAGTTTAGGATGTTCGTAAGCCAACATGGCTTTTACGATCTGGGCAAGAATGGGAATTTTCAATATGACCCTGAAAGAACTCACGCTAAAGTGATGTGCTTTCTCCGGATCAAGAAGAAAAAGGAATGGCTTTATCAAATTCTTATACACCCCTTATTTTATTTCACTTTTGAGTTTATCAATGTCGCGCACGAGCAATCTTTTCCGGTTGAAAGTTATAACATTGTCGTTGCGCAATTCATTCAAAACAGTGGTCACCGTTTGTCTAGACGTCGCTGTAAGGTTGGCGATTTCCTGGTGTGTAATGAAGTGTCTTACAACCCATTCGTATCCAACGCGCTGACCTTTTTTGCGCACCTGTTCAACCAGGTATTCAATGATCCTGCTTCGAGAGTCTTTGAAAACGAGTGATTCAAGCCTGTTTTCCATTTCTATGACTTTTGATCCCATCATTTTCATAAAAAACATGCTCAGAGAACTGTGATCCTTTATGAGTTCTTTCATTTGTGAAGAAGGAATCACACACACATCGGTATCTTCGAGAGCCACAGCAAAATCCCGTCTTTTGGGTTCACCCAGTATGGCCAACTCTCCAAATACTTCACCTTTCCCAATAATTGCTTTGGTGATTTCTTTGCCATTTTCCCCGTAGGAACCAATTTTTACTCTGCCTGAATTGATGAAGTAAATCTTGTCGCTGTCCTGGTCAGGCATGTAAACGTACTCTTCCTTTTTTATGGTTTTTACCTGATGGTCTTTGACCTGGTTTTCCATCTTCTGGGGGCATAATATGCCACCCACGTCTATATTTTCCAGGTACCAAATGGCTTTATCGTTCATAGCGCAAGGTCTTGATGAAATAATGTCAATTATTGAGCTTCATCTTGAACTCATCGACGAGTTGTTCAAACTTAGGGTTAATATTTAAAAACAGATCATACTTTTCTTTTGTTGTTAGGAGCTTGGGCTTTTTGGGGGGTGTATAATTCGGGAAAGTCTCCTCGCGGACTTCAAAGCTAATTTTAAAGTCATTTGTTTTAAAGCTGTCATGCAATAGCGTAACCAATCTCAACTCCTGACGTATGTAGTCAATATAAATTTGTGTAGGTGTCAGGATTCGTATTGCGTCTTTTTCAATCTCAAATGCGGTATACTCAAGCGCTGTCTGGATAGCTTTTGATTCCACGTTTTCCCGGTAATCATCGAATATTTTCCTGAGGTTATCGGCGTTTAAATCCAAGGCATCTTCCCTGGATTTCAAATCCTTTGCTTTGATATCATTGAGAAGTACGCTTACATCGCTTGAAATAGAAGTTATCCGTGCTTTGGATTTTGGTTTGGCTGGTTTGCCAACAGGCTTAGTTTCAGATATTGTTTCATTGGAGTCTGAATTTTCAGGCTTTGGGCTTTTCTCTTCGGTCAGATCCATCACTTCTGACGGATGAATCTCTTTTTCTGTCCTTGTTTCCTTTTGTGGAGGATTTTCTTTCTTCAGAGTTGTGGGCTCTTCGTCAAAGAGTTTTTTTTTATCAACAATCCGGTTGAGGAATGCGACTTTGCTGAAAGCAATTTCTACAGAGAGTCTTTTATTTTGGGACCGGACCAGATCAATATCACATTGATTCAAAACCGATAGCGCGCTGAGTATAAAGGAGCCGGAACATAAGGCCGCCTGATTTTCATAGCGTGTCTTAAGGCTGTTTCCGGTTTCTACAAGACTTGCTGTTTTCAGGTCTTTGACCAAAAGAAGCTGTCGCAAGTGCTCCATCATGCCCAGGGTTAATTGTTCCGGTTCAAAACCGTATTTGAAAATCTCGTCTAGAGTCAACATGAGGGCAGGCAAATCCTCTTTTATAGCTGAATCAACGATCCTGAAAAAATAATCATAGTCGAGAATATTAAGATTGTCAGCGACTTCTTTATAGCTTATGTCGCCATCAACAGAGCTGATGACCTTGTCAAAGATTGACAAAGCATCCCGTAGGGCGCCATCTGATTTCTGAGCGATAAGATGCAATGCCTCTTCATCTATGTTTCTTCCTTCTTCACCGGATATCTTTTTCAGCTGAGCGACTATATCTTTCAATTGAATCCTGCGAAAATCAAAAATCTGACAGCGCGATAGAATGGTAGGGATAATCTTGTGCTTTTCAGTGGTAGCCAGGATAAACTTGGCATAAGAAGGAGGTTCTTCAAGCGTTTTCAGAAATGCATTGAATGCTGCCTGAGAAAGCATATGCACCTCGTCGATGATATAAATTTTGTAGGATCCTTGCTGAGGTTGAAAACGGACCTGCTCATTGAGGGCCCTAATGTGTTCCACACTGTTGTTGGAAGCCGCATCAAGTTCAAAAATATTGAATGAGGCATTTTCCATAAAAGACTTACACGATGAGCAGGTATTGCATGCCTTATATCCTTCTTGTAGGTTTTCGCAATTCAGGACTTTGGCAAGGATACGCGCACTCGTTGTTTTTCCTACCCCCCTGGGACCGGAAAACAAAAAGGCATGTGCCAGCTGATCATTTTTTATCGCATTCTTTAGTGTTTGCGCAATATGATCCTGTCCGACTAATTCGTCGAAATTCTGGGGTCTGTATTTTCGGGCTGATACTACAAAACTCATCGGGCGTGAAGATAGAAAAATCAATCAAGAAACCTCTCAGGGGACTCGTGATATTAAAGAAAATATCTATAGAAC
>RFSX01000067.1 GCA_009923745.1 Chitinophagia bacterium | reverse complement strand
AATGTTTCCCCAGAAAGGTTTTCAATTTTACCTTTTCCGATTTATTTACTTCTTTTCAATACACTTGACGAGTACCTTTTGAATGTATTAAATATTTTACTTTTCCTCTTATATCTCTTAGATTGTTTGTGCTCATGTCTATTTTGTATTTCACTAATTTGCTTTAAGGTAAATTATTAACTAGAGTGTTTTATACTTGAAGAGTAGGATAAATCAACTTTAATAGATTTTAGTTTGGGAAAAGTCAGATCATTGGGTAAACGGCGTTGATGATGAAGCTCCTGTCTATCTTCAATGTTACGAAAATGATAAAACAGTAGAGCTAGCACAGGAATCAGAGTCTTACTAGACATATTCCTTTTAGTTTTGTAAGCAAAATCAATAGTATTTGTTGTACCCATATTGTACCTAAAATAAAAACCGCTTATAATGCATTGATTATAAACGGTTTAACTTAGCGCCTCCTCAAGGACTTGAACCTTGGACCTACGGATTAACAGTCCGCCGCTCTAACCAGCTGAGCTAAGGAGGCATATTTTTTTCCTACACATCTGAGTTAAACTGATTAACTATTTAATTTGGCGAAGCTGGTTCCAGCTGCCTGCCCGCCAAAGCTGCGCGTAGGAAGAAGCTTTGGAGGCAAATCCTGACAATTCGCTGCGCTCATGTCAGGATTTGAATCTTATAAACCTGATCCCTTTGATCAAGTGAAACGCGTTTACCAAAGCCTCGGCTCAAGTAAAAAGCGGCAGCAAATTTAATTTGATTGGTGACATTCTGCAATAATTTTTGAAAATAATTATCAAAAAAGCATTGCTTAAAATTCGACTTAAAGTCTCGTTTAGCACAGGCGTAAATGCCCGCTTTGATATATCTTGACGCTGAAAGAACAAGTTGATTAGGTCAATCAGTGGGTTTTGGAGCGTAACACTATAGCTGGGGGTGTGGATTACAGCTGGGATATCTCGTTTGCTCGGGAACTGGTCAAAGCTCCTGCCCAATGCGCAGTCACCATCGACGGGAAAAAAATTAAACAGGACTTCCAGTACTATACCCGCAAAGAAAGAATCAGATGACGTATCTTTAAATGATAATTTGATTCATTGGATAAATTTCTTGATACCCCTGCCCTGGAAAGCCTTGTCGACCTGATGCGGACGAATAAGCAATCCATTGTATTTACAAATGGATGCTTCGACCTTCTGCATCCAGGCCATATTGACTACCTCCAAAAAGCCAAGACGCTGGGCGATGTACTTATTGTGGCTCTTAACTCTGACGACTCGGTAAGACAGATCAAAGGAGAATCCAGGCCCGTAAACAGTCTCAATGACCGAATGGCCATGCTGGCCGCCCTTGAGTGTGTGGATTTTGTAACCAGTTTCCAGGAAGACACACCATACAACCTTATTGATGCAATAAAGCCGGATATCCTTGTAAAAGGTGGTGACTACACAAAGGATGAAATCGTGGGAGCCGATATCGTAGAAGACAATGGCGGAGAGGTTAAAATCCTTGATTTTTTACCCGGGTATTCAAGCTCAGACTTGATTAAAAGAATACAAAAGCTAAACGAATGAAGCTAAGTGGATTACTTGAGTTTTTACAGGACCTGGCACCTTTCGAATACCAGGAAACTTACGACAACAGCGGCCATCTGGTAGGTAATCCTCAAGACGAGATCGAAGGGGTAGTCGTAAGCCTTGATGCTACAGAAGACGTCATTGATGAAGCCATCGCCCTGGGCGCAAACGTAGTACTTTCTCACCACCCCATTATTTTTGGCGGCATCAAGCGCCTCACGGGCAATAATTATGTACAAAGAACCGTACAGAAAGCACTGTTAAACAATATCAACCTGGTTGCCATCCATACCAATCTCGATAATGTCTACAACCATGGTGTCAGCACCTACCTGGCAGAGCTTCTAGGTCTTGAAAACACAGATATATTATCGCCAAAACCGGGCTTGGAATACAAGAAAAAAGCAATCGGTTCAGGCGCTATTGGCACACTTTCCCGGGAGATGGATGAGAAAGCTTTCCTGGATGCCCTAAAATCCACCCTTGACCTGAAGACACTTAAGCATACAAATCTGTTGAATAAGCCCATAAAAAAGGTAGCCCTCTGCGGTGGTTCCGGCCGATTCTTACTAGAGGAAGCAAAAGCCCGAAATGCGGATGTTTTTATATCCTCAGACTTCAAATACCATGAGTTCTTTGACGCTGAAAACCAGATAGTTATCGCTGATATTGGGCACTATGAGAGTGAAAGGCACACAATTAGAATGTTGCACGAGATTTTGACAAATAAATTTAGTAATTTTGCATCCCATTACACAAAAGTGAATACTAATCCGGTTAATTATCTCTAAAAATGGCTAAGAAAACTAAAACTGTAGAAGAGAGGCTTCAGAATCTGTATGACTTACAGATCATAGATTCTAAAATCGATGAAATAAAAATTCTGAAAGGTGCCCTACCTATCGAGGTAAGCGATCTAGAAGATGAAATTACAGGGCTTGAAACCAGGGTCAACAAGTTGAATTCGCAGCTTGAAGAAGTCGATGGAAAAATTGCCACTCACAAGGAGAACATTAAAACCTGTGAAACACTCATCGAAAGATATAACAAACAGCTTGATGATGTAAAAAATAACAGGGAATACGAAGCCCTTTCTAAAGAAATAGAACTACAGACTTTGGAAATTCAACTTTCAGAGAAAAGAATAAAAGAAGCTAACGATCAAAAACTAGCGAAAACTGAAACGCTGACGGCTACTACTGAACGTAAAGAATCCAAGGAAAAGGATCTTGTTACCAAGAAAGCCGAACTGGAGAAAATCATCACCAAGACGGAGAAAGAAGAAAAAGCACTCCGCAAAAAATCTGAAAAAGCACGCGAAAACATCGAAGAGCGTATGCTTAAGTATTACGACAAAACACGCGCTGCCTACCGAAATGGTTTAGCTGTTGTAACATATAGAAGAAGTTCTTGCGGTGGTTGTTTCAACAGAATACCTCCTCAACTCCAGATCGAAATCGGAGACAGAAAGGAAATCATCACATGTGAACACTGCGGGAGAGTGCTCGTCGATCCAGAAATAGCGGGTATCCTCGAAGAGACAGAATAATTCTACCCACCATCGTATGTTTAGATTTGAAGCATCAGGCATATTATGGCTACTCATTCTAATCATCCCCGCACTGCTGTGGTTCGCCTTTTTGCTGCGCTACAAAAAATCAAAGCTTAAGCAAGCAGGTCACTACCCTACAATACAAAGACTTTTCAGTAATTGGTCTCAAGGAAAAGCATGGCTTAAATACGGCATCACGGTTTTTGCTCTTACTGCCATGATTATTGCCTGGGCCAATCCTCAGTGGGGAAGCCGTACCGAAACAGTAAAGATTAAAAGCTCAGACATCGTCATTGCTCTGGATATTTCTCAAAGTATGCTGGCAGAAGACATCTCACCCAACCGCATGGAACGCGCTAAGTTTATGCTTTCTGAATTGTTGAAAAAACTGCGGGGTGATCGGGTTGGCCTTGTATTCTTTGCCGGGTCTGCTTACCTCCAAATGCCACTAAGCAATGATTTTGCATCGGCAGAAACCTTTATCAGAAGCGCCAATCCAAGCCAGGCCGGAACCCAGGGTACTGTGATAGCCGATGCCATTGAATTGTCTCAAACCATATTCGGAGATGATTCTCCAAGCCAGAAAGCACTTATCATAGTGTCCGATGGAGAGAATCATGAGACTGAAGCCGTGGAAGCAGCGCAAGAAGCATTTGATAATGGCATATATACATTTACTCTTGGTATAGGAACTGAAGAAGGTGCTAATATTCCAGTTATCAAAGGGGGAAAGCGGTTTTTCAAACGCGATAATGAAGGGCAAGCTGTTGTAAGCTCACTCAATGTCAATAACCTGCAGAATATTGCTGAGGCAGGTGGTGGAAAGTTTTTTCTCCTTAATAACAGCAGCTCTGTGTTGAGTCAGCTGGAGGGAGAACTGGAGCGGCTTGAAAAAAAGGAAGTGGAGCAAAGATCATTCACCGACTACAACAGTTACTTTCAATACTTCATTTTCATGGCAATACTCGCTCTTGCAGTTGAGTTATTATTAAGTACGCTTAAGGGAACATCGGATAAACTCAAAAGTATTTTAACGCGATGAACAGAGTTTACTTCATACTAGTTCTTATCTGTGCTACAGTCCTTGAGATATCATCACAGTCCTCTCATAAATTACTTCTCAATGGTGATGACCACTACACTGTGGAAAATTTTGAAAGCGCCGAAGAGTACTACCGTAAAGCCAGGGAAAAAGAAAGATCCTTAAAGTCTGATTACAACCTGGGCAACACAACTTATAAGCAGGAACGCTTCGAAGAAGCAGCAGAATATTTTCAGTCAGCGGTCAATCTCGCTCAAAACGATGCCGACAGGTCCAGGGCTTATTACAACCTTGGGAATAGCCTGTTTGAAAATCAACAATTAAAGGAAGCTGCCAGTGCTTTCAAAGATGCCATAAAACTAGATCCACAAAATTCAGAAGCCCGCTATAATCTGGCCGTTACACGGCAGGCGCTGAGAATGATGCAGCAGCAACAGGAACAACAAAATCAAGAAGAGCAGCAAAATCAGGAAAATAATAATCAGCAAGAAAACAAGCAGGAACAAAACGACCAACAAAACAACAATCAAGAAGAGCAGCAACAGGAACAACAAAATCAAGAAGAGCAGCAACAAAATGCACAGCCCGATTCTCTCAATAGGAATAATCCATCAAGCTTTGACAGCACACGATTGGAGAAGCAGGAATTGGACAGCACCGATGCAAGAAAACTTCTGGAAATCATCCAGAATGAAGAGCTAAAAGTTCAGGAAAAGATGCGAAAGTTTAACAGCAACAGGAAACGACCTGTAAAGGACTGGTAATATTTTAAATATTTTTTAACCTTGATCAGGCATACAATTCTGTAGCTAATGTGTTAATAGTCATATATTTAAATCAAAAAAATCCCATATCATGAAGTATTTGAACTTGCTACTCTTTCTGTGTTTGGGTTTTTGCACACAAGCCCAAAGTTTCTCGGTTCAACTCAGTTCAGACAGTATTTTATTGGGAAATTCTTTTCGACTGAACTTCACAATAGAAGATTCTCAAGCAGAATTTGAAGCACCTGATTTTGAAGGTATGCACCTGATCAGCGGACCCAATTACAAATCCTCGGTTCAGATTATTAATGGGGATATGAAAAGTAAAAAGTCTATAAGCTTCTTGCTGCGTCCTGAACGCATAGGACAGTTTTTCATTCCTCCTGCCTACTTAGTCGACGAAGATCTTACCCTAGAAACCGAAGCTTTAGAATTGAATGTCTATCCAAATCCAGAAGGTATTATAGAAGGCCCGCCAGTCATGGAAAACAATTTTATCTTTGACTCATTCAACTGGCCGGAAATGCCTTACAAGATGGCTGAGCCAAAGAAGAAAAAATCAAAATCCAAGAAACCCCTAAGAAAAATATAGATGCGCTTTTTTCTATTGATTATTGCCACTTACCTGCAGCTAGGCAATATTCAAGCACAAGGAATCAAGTTCTATGTGCAGACTGACGCCAGGGAGATATTGGACAATTCATATGTCGATGTAGAATTTGTCCTTGAAAATGGGGATGGGAAAAATTTCAGACCACCTAGCTTCAAGGATTTCAGGATAATCGCAGGTCCCAACCGCAGTAGTTCGATGAGTATCGTCAACGGCAAGATGAGTAAAAAGATGAGCTATGGCTATACTCTGCGACCTCTAAAAACCGGATCATTAATCATAGGTGCTGCTGCAATTGAAAGTTTTACAGGAATTCTATACACTGAGACTTTGACTGTAGAAGTAGTCAAAGCCAATGAAAGCACCAAGCGAGATAAAAGAGATTACTTCGTAGAAACAAGTCTTTCTGATACGACCGCTTACATAGGCCAACAACTTATTCTTAGTTACAAGCTTTATACCCGCCTTGATATTAGATCATATAATATAGATGCTGGAAGTGATTTTGAAGGATTCTACACACAGCCCATAAATACAGAACGGGAAGCTGCTCGACGGGAACTGATTAACGGTGTCGAATATACGACTAAAGTGCTTCGTAAGATTGCATTGTACCCTCAGCAAAGAGGCATCTATAAAATTGAACCTGCCGTAGTCACTCTGGGCATTGCCTCTGAAAGGTCTTCACGCAGCTTCTTTTTTTCCAATCAACTCAGAAATGAACGCGTACTCACCGATGGTCTCGAGATAATTGTTGGCAATACCCCCGATGATGCACCTGCTTCTTTTTCAGGTGCTGTAGGTGATTATAAAATGAATGCCAGGCTCGAGAAAAGGACATTAACAACCGATGACGCCCTTGTCATCAATATGAGTATTTGGGGTGACGGGGATAGCAAAACTGTGCTTCCGCCGAATTGGATGGAAAGCGACTCATTTGATATCTATGATCCAAATACACTCCGCGATTCGCTGTATGTATCCAATGGGAAAAGGATGCACAAGAAAGTTTATGAATACCTGCTTGTCCCCAAGTATCCCGGCACCCATATTTTGAAACCTGAATTCAGCTTCTTCTCACCGGACAGTCAGAACTACATCACGATAAAAAAAGTATTGCCCCCAATCAATGTTATCCAGGGTAGTGGTACAGCAATAAAAGATATAGCAGATAAGAAAGATCCGCTTGAATTAAGCCATGACAGCTCAGTAAAAACCTGGCCAGACAGAGTCTACGGATCCCTCTATCATAATCTATTTCTTGTCTTTATGGCACTCGCTGTGGCGTCCATATTTATATATATAGCCTACCTGAAAAAATCTGGTAAGACTAGTCCAGCATACCTGGCCAGACAAAAGGCTCGAGAACGAGCATTGAAAAGACTTTGTGAACTGGAAGCCCTTAAATCAAGTAAAACCGCCGCCTTCTACGAAGAGCTGACTAGGGCACTCAAACAATTTGTTGAAGACAAATACATGATTCCGGCTTTGCACATCAACCGATCTGAAGTTATGCAATCCCTCCAAAAACTCAGTCAGCTAGATGCGGATCAAATAAAGCTGTTTGATGCATTATTTGAAGAAGCTGAAAAAGCTATGTATGCTCCGGGACTTAGCTCTTCCCCGGAAAAGCTTTATGACCAGGCCCTGCAATTGATAAGTGAACTTGAAAGCTAAGAATCATTATCAGGGCTTAATTATTCCCATTTCATTGGCATTTAAACTACTTTTGCAGCTTCATATAGCTTTAGAATTATGTCAAAAAGAATCAAGATAAAAGAAATCCTCGCTTCAGATAAAACCGGTTATACGGTTACAGTCAAAGGATGGGTAAGGACATTTAGAAATAATCAATTCGTTGCCCTCAATGATGGTTCAACACTGGCAACACTACAACTTGTCGTAGATAAGGAATGCATCTCCGAAGAAATCCTGAAAAGGATTACAACCGGAGCAGCTTTAAAAGCTGAAGGGCTTGTCAAGGAATCACAGGGTGCGGGGCAAAAACTTGAAATAGTAGTTGAGAATCTAGAAGTATTGGGAGACGCAGATCCATCGAAGTACCCTCTGCAACCAAAGAAGCACAGCCTTGAATTCTTAAGAGATATTGCTCACCTGCGGTTCAGGACAAATACATTCGGTGCCATTTTCAGGGTTCGACACAGCGTTTCTTATGCCATACACAGTTTTTTCAATGAGCGTGGATTCGTTTATCTGCATACTCCAATCATCACAGGCTCGGATGCCGAGGGAGCTGGAGAGATGTTTCAAGTCACAACTCTGGACCTGGATAATGTGGCTCGTAACGAAGAAGGGGCCGTCGATTTTAAAAGCGACTTTTTTGGAAAGGCAACCAAGCTGACCGTGTCGGGACAACTGGAAGCTGAACTTGGAGCCCTGGCATTGTCAGACGTGTACACTTTCGGCCCTACATTCCGGGCTGAAAATTCAAATACGAGCAGGCACTTGGCAGAATTCTGGATGATTGAACCAGAAATGGC
>RFSX01000066.1 GCA_009923745.1 Chitinophagia bacterium | reverse complement strand
AGCTCAGGTTTTTATTTTGATGACTGTAAAGAAAATGGCTGCCCAGCATCCCATCAATGCAAGACCACCAATAGGCGTCAAAATTCCGATGAATTCAAAAGGCTCTATTAAGAGAACATGTTTGAGTGAGAGCATATACAGGCTTCCGCTGAACAGGCATATGCCGCCCAGAAAAAACAGCCCAATAAAGAAGAGCCCCTTTATCCGGTAGATTCTGTATAAAAGCGCTGTACAGAACAATGCAATAGTGTGAATGAAGTGGTAATTGACGGCCGTCTTGTAGGCATTCATATCTGTGTCAGTAAGCCTGTCCCTGAGGAAATGGCTGCCAAAGGCTCCCATGCCTACACCCAGGATTCCAAGGACGGCAGTGATCAGAATTAGGATCTTAAATTTTTGGTTCATATATCAAATTTAAGGATTGCTCCATGAATTGTCACGCCTTCAGCTGCCAATTAATAGCTTCCTTTCCATTTTTTACCAGGATATCGTTGGTTCTTGAAAAATGGCTGCAACCTGAAAAAGCGTTACGCGCTAGGGGGGAGGGGTGAGCCGCTTCGAGGACATAATGTCGGGTCTCATCTATGCACTCTTTTTTGCTCTGAGCAAAGCGACCCCAAAGAAGGAATACCAGACCTTCCTTTTGTTTGGAAAGGGTATGTATAACGGCGTTAGTAAATTCCTGCCAGCCTATATTCTTATGCGCACCTGCTGCTTTATGTTCAACCGTGAGCATGGCATTGAGAAGAAAGACACCTTGCTGAGCCCAGCTTGTCAGGTCTCCATGCGGGGGAATGTCCAAACCAAGATCGCGTTTAATTTCTTTGTAAATATTGACCAGGGAAGGAGGTACTCTCACGCCCCGCGGAACCGAAAAGCAGAGTCCCATCGCCTCCCCGGGGTTATGATAGGGGTCCTGCCCCAGGATTACTACTTTTACTTTGTCAAAGGGTGTAAGACTGAAGGCATTAAAAATTAACTTACCGGGAGGGTAAATAATCTTGCCATCCTGCTTGGCCTGCTTGAGAAATGAGACCATGCCATCAAAGTAGGGCTTGTGAAATTCTTCCTTAAGCTGTTCTTTCCAACTGGCTTCTATGTCTATTCTATGGGGTTCCATAGATTAAATATACATATTCGTTTACGGCTTATGATAGCAGGAGGCTTGCTACAGGGACCACTCTTCCTTGCGATACACGGTGCCTTTAAAGAGGGCTACCGTCTTTCCCTCCTGGTTGGATACCCGTACTTCATAAATTGCTAATGTGTTGGACAGGTTCATTTCTGATGCTTCCGCTTTCAGGGTATCACCGGTAAAGACGGGACGCGTATGAGAGATATTGGTCTCTATGGATACAGCTTTTTTTCCCCTGCTGTTGGAAGCAAAGGCAAAGGCGCTATCCGCTAATGAAAAACTGATTCCTCCATGAGCTACGTCGAAGCCGTTGCTCATCTCTTTTCTGACCGTCATTTCAATACTGCAGTATCCTGCACGTACATCCAGGAATCGTATGCCCAGCCACTGACTGAAGTCATCATTGTCATACATGGCTTTTACTATGTCCTTGGCATTCATAGATCCTGTGGTTTATTTGATGGGCACGTTCTCGACTATTTCAAGTTCATAACCTGTCAGGGCGACACGTTTTCTTGGTCTATTAGTCAATAGTCTTAACTTTCGAATACCCAAGTCATTGAGAATTTGTGCGCCAATTCCCAGGTCTCTTTGGTGTGTGGATTTGCTTCTTTCTGGGCGTGGGTCGATATTTTTTCCTTTTTCTTTTTGCTCTTTCATCTTTTCGAGAGTCTCGAATATTGTATTGTGATCCTCATTCTGGCGGAGATATATTAATACCCCCTTGCCTTCACGTTCAATAATTTCAAGTGTCTTATGAAGCTCCTCTCCATAGCCAAGCAACAAAGCACCGAGAATATCTCCGGTATTCGTCGAACTGTGAACGCGTGTAAGTATATCTTCATCATCACCCCATTCTCCTTTTACGAACGCCAGGTGAGTAAGCGGATTACCTCTTTCCTTGTAGGCGATCACTTTAAAAGGTCCGAACTTTGTATCGAAATCAACTTCAAGTTTTCTTTCAACAAGTCTTTCTGTTTGCATTCTGTAAGAGACCAGGTCTTTAATGGATATGATCTTCAGTCCAAACTCCTTTGACATCTCCATCAGCTGAGGTAGACGTGCCATAGTACCATCTGGATTCAGGATTTCAACAAGAGTTCCAGCAGGGTATAGTCCTGCTAGTCTGGCCAGGTCTACAGCGGCTTCCGTATGACCGGTCCTTCTCAGCACACCTCCATCTGCAGCAATGAGTGGAAATATATGTCCTGGTCTTGCAAAATCAGTGGCTTTTGTTTCTGCATCAACGATGGCCTGGATGCCAGTAGCCCTGTCATAGGCCGAAATCCCTGTTGAACAGCCTTTGCCAATAAGATCAATTGATACAGTAAAGGCTGTTTCATGCAGCGCCGTATTGCTGTTCACCATTTTTTCGAGATTGAGTTCCAAGGCTCTCTTTTCAGTGATGGGGGTACATATTAAACCACGACCGTGGGTCGCCATAAAGTTTATGATCTCAGGATTTATTTTTTCGGCTGCGCAAATGAAGTCTCCTTCATTTTCCCTGTCCTCATCGTCAACTACGATGATGATTTTTCCATCGCGAATATCTTCTATGGCTTCCCCAATAGTATTGAGCCTGATTTCTTGTAGCGTGTCTGTCTGCATTGTTTAAGACTTGAGTGATGATGTCATTATATTAACGCATAAAACATAAATAAGCTCATTTTATTTAGCAATTTGTTGAATAAAGTTAAATTTATATGGGCGATAATGCTCAATCTATTGACTTTTAAAAAAAACTGAAAATGATCAAAGCACAAAACTTTCGATTCCTTGCAGGATTATGCTTTCTGGCTTTATGCACGATTTGTTTTAATGCCTGTGGTGATGATGATGTAGAAGGCTGTACGGATGCGGCAGCAGATAATTATAACCCTGAAGCTACGGTTTCTGATGGCAGTTGTGTTTATTCTGGCTGCACAGACCCGGATGCTGAAAACTATGATCCTCAGGCGACTAATGACGATGGCAGTTGTGTATACGCAAGAGATAAGTTCATTGGCAGCTATTTTGGTGGTTTTACCTGTCCAGGACTGTTGGCGATAATCAGTTCCGATAGTATTTTCTTCAGCGTTGCAGAAGGCTTGGACGCAGATAAGAAAAACGAGGTGATTGTTACACTTAATAATGTTGGTGGCTTGACATTGGACCTGACTGCAACGGCTGAAGGGGATCAGCTTTTGATTGAAGCTGAACTTCTGGGCGTACCTATTTCAGGTGTCACTGGAAATGTTGTTGGTTCAGGTACAGCTGTTCTTGATAGTACAGGCGATGAAATCACAGCGACATTGGAATTGACGGTTTCAGTACCTCTTCTGGGCATTAATGATACCCAGACCTGTACCCTTGTTGGTGAGAGGCAATAATGCTGTAAGCTAAAAACGACAATCTTTTATGAATATATAAGCCGGACCATTTGGTCCGGCTTATATATTCATGCTCCTACCACCATTTATTCTTTGGAGAGTCTTTTCCGAAGATAACTTTCTTCTCAAGGGAGGGAATAATTTATGCCCCGATGAAGAAGCACAAGACTGGCTGGAAGGAAAACATTTATAGCTGGGAATTCCTCGAGCAAATGAAAGGGCAGCTAATCACACAGGAAGAGTTGGACCGTATCCTTGGCCTTGAGGGAGTTAGTCAGAACGAAACCCTAAGATACCGGCGTGCGAAGATCATCAACGAGATTAACGAGCATTACAAGGTGATTCGCTGGGAGTTGATGATAAAGCGCGAGAAAGACCCAGCGGACAAGCGGCGGTTCCTCTACCGCATTAGAGCTGACAGGAAATCAAATGGATTGATTTAACAGCAGTCCAAGTTAGGCTGAACTACGAGATCAAACAAATATGTTCTATGGCCTGAATGAATCTTTCCAAAAATCTTTTTGGAAATTTCATTTTGCAGTCCAGCTTTTCCTCAAGCTTATGCCAATTTCTAAAAATTCTATAATTCTAGCTGGATGGTTTTCTAACATGTCTGCTTCATAGCGAGAGGACACCTTTAACTCTCTGCAGGTTGACAAGTGAATGAGAAATTGATACTGGCTAAATATCTGATTAACATATACATCAAAAAGCGATGTATAATTAATTGATTGTTAATGATAAATAAAAATACAAGCCATATTCAAACCCTTCTTTTGTCTGAATAACGAGTTATAATGAGACAACTGGATATTTTGGTGCTGTCAGATCTTCATTTGGGCACTTTTGGATCGCATGCTGAAGAACTTCTTGAATACCTTCAGTCTATTCAGGTCAAAACGATCATCCTGAATGGTGATATCATAGACATATGGCAATTCAAAAAGAAATATTTTCCTGATGCTCATTTTCAAGTTCTTAATGTCCTTATTGAGAAAATTTGCCAGGGAACGCATGTCTATTACCTGACAGGTAACCATGATGATTTGCTGCGACGAATTTCCCCAATCAAACTCGCCAATTTTCAATTGGTTGACAAGCTCGTTATGGAAATAGACGGCAAGAAACACTGGTTTTTCCATGGAGATGTCTTTGACTCTTTGGTGAATCATTCTCGATTTGTTGCCAGGCTGGGAGGTAAAGGATATGATCTTTTGATAAGACTGAACAGGCTGATCAATAATATACTCAAAGCATTTGGACGACCGCCATACAGTTTTTCAAAACGGGTTAAAGCCAGTGTAAAAAAGGCAGCAAAATTTATTTCTGATTTTGAAAATACGGCTGCAGAATTGGCCATGGAGCAAGCTTATAGATATGTTGTGTGTGGCCACATTCATGAACCTGTTATCAAATCCTTGAATACAGAAGAGGGGCGTGTCATTTACATGAACAGCGGCGACTGGGTTGAAAGCCTCACCAGTCTTGAATATGCTCATGGTAAATGGTCAATCTACTCTCATCATGATGCGCGTCTGAATCATGAGATGAGCCATTTAGAGGATAAAGTGCTTGTATGAAGATACTCTATGCTACACAAGCTACAGGCAATGGTCATCTGGTCAGGGCCTTGGAAATAGTCCCCTTTTTGCGACAGCATTTTGATGTGGAAGTATTTGTCAGCGGTTGTCAGGCTCAGGTAGAACTGCCTTTCAGTGTTGATTATCAGAAATATGGTTTGAGTTTCAGTACCAGTAAGAGAGGAGGTATCAGTTATCTTAAGACAGCACGTTCTCTTAGGCCCATTAAACTTATCCGTGATATCAAGGCCTGCAAGCTTTCGGATTACGATCTGGTTATTAATGACTTTGAACCCATCACTGCTTGGGCTTGTCGAATCAAAAAAGTGCCTATCCTTGCCATGTCTCATCAGGCCAGTTTTTTTTCCGAAAAGACACCGCGACCTGAAAAACTCAATAGGAAGCAGGAATTCATCTTGAGAAATTATGCACCAGCTAAACATTATATCGGCTTTCACTTTGAATCCTATGATGAGAATATATTGCCCCCTGTTATTCCACGGGATATTCGACAACTGGAGGTAGAGTTGAAAAATGAAATTTGTGTGTATCTGCCATCCTATCATCCAAAATTTCTGGCGAATCATTTTGAAGGGATAAAACATTATCGCTTCAGGATTTTCTCCCCATTTGTGCGAGGCATGGAATCTCATCAAAATCTTGAATTTCATCCTGTCTCCAGAGAAGGCTGGCTTTCGGCATTTCGGAATGCGGGTTCCGTTATAATGGGGGCTGGATTTGAAGGTCCTGCCGAAGTATTACATCACGGAAAAAGGCTTATGGTTATCCCAATGCAAGGACAGTATGAGCAAGTTTGCAATGCGGAAGCACTGAAAAGGCTTGGAGTAAACGTTCAATCACGCATCCAGAACGATTTTGAAGATAGGCTAAGGTACTGGCTGGAAGAATCAAAGTCTATCCAAATAGTTTACCCCGATCAGCAATCTTTCATTATAGACCGGATTGGGAGTAATGTGAGGGCTTAAAAAAATCTGTAGTCAGATTGCCAATGCCATTGTTTCATTAGAGATTTATACTTTATATTTGCACACCTTTTATTAATGCATAAGAGACTCAATGCTTCAATGAATATTTTCATTTTAGCATTACAACACTAAAAGCCAAAGTATTAATATACTGGCCCTCCGCCTACGCAGTAGCTTCGGCGGACAAGCGTAGCTAAAAAGATTAGCTGCATTACATGATACAATTAGATTGCATTAACGCATTTATGCCTTACTGCATCAATAAATCGGCCCCGTAGCTCAGCTGGATAGAGCAACTGACTTCTAATCAGTAGGTCGCACGTTCGAATCGTGCCGGGGTCACCAAGAAGCTCTGTAAGTAACTCATTTACAGGGCTTTTTTATTTAGCGCACCTGTATCAACCTGAATTAAAGATCTATTCTATGAAGATAGTATATACATTTATACTATGCGTATAGGTCTGTACCTACCCCAGATTTTAAAGCCCTTGTTTCGATTGAATCGATTAAGGAGCAACACACCTTGACCGAGCTTTCTCAAAGCTTTGGTTGAGCCCGGTAATGATGTGCGTCATCAAAGGTGGGTAATTTAGATCAGTTTTTGTGATTTGGGGACTTCCGGACTTCCAGACCTCAAGAAGTCTAGACCTCTTGAACTCGAGAATTCGTGACTTCCAGACTTCCAGACTTCACGAACTCCAACAATCGAGACCTCGCGACTTCCAGACCTCGCAACTTCACGAACTCAAGAAATCGAGAACTCTTAGTACATTGTACTTTGTACTTGACACTCTTTAAACCCTAAGTCGTACTTTTGCCGCTTATTGAGTAAAAGAACCGGTGATTTAAACCGAAGCTGTATACCATTAGAATATATAACATGCCCAAGTATAGATTTTTGAATCCATCCGATTTGCAGCAGTTCGAAAAAGAATTCATCGACTACCTTATTGTCAATGGTATTGATGCATCTGGCTGGGAAAAATTGAAAGAAGAGGATAAGGATAAGGCAGAACGTATCGTTGAACTCTTCAGTGATGTCGTATTCGAAAAGATAATGCGCAAAACGACATACCTATTCAATTATTCTGGTAATACGGTTTTTGCACTCAAGTATCTTGAAGATAAAGCGCAGTTATTTCTTGTCGAAGTTTTTGGAGAAAGTCCTATCGAAGCTTGTGAAGACGCACTGGTAAAAGCGATGAAAGAAAATCCCGCTATGGCTATTTCCAGATTTCAGGAAAAAAGCTATAAGACAGAAAGGGAACTGGAAATGTTCCGGCTCATGGAGGCGGGGGCCCTTGTGTCTGATGGGCATTTGTTTGAATACCTTCTTGAATCCCAGTCGAACTGATGCTATGAAAGTAAAACTGATTGAAGAGCAAGCTCAAAAATTCCAGGTTTATCTGGAACAGGCGCAGGACTACCCTGAGATGTACAAGTATGAGAACCTGCACAATTTCAGAGCGAATTGGGATATAGAGGCGGATGATTTTTATACGATGTTTGATGAAAGCTTTAAAAGCAGGATATCCAACAGCCTGTGGGGTGGCAGCGTCAATTCCGCCAAATCGGTTATGCTTTTATTTATCGAAAACAACCCGGAGTACGTGCGAAGCATGTTCAGGGATCTCTTCAATGAGGACAAGGACCTGAGCCTTCGCGTCAATCGCTTTTCCTTTCATTGCGATGAGATGATGGAACAGTTGGGAAACTCCAGGAGCAAGCCTGTGTCGCACAAACACAATCCAGCTGTTCTTACAGTATACCTTTGCTTCAATGACCCTACTTTATATACCATAGTCCAATACCCTAGTTTCGTGCGGGTCATGAAGCTGTTGGAGAACCAGGATGTCCCACAAGAATTTGAACTGGAACGCATCTTTAAATTGTGCCGCGGCCTATACAAGATATTGAGTAGAAATGAAGCCCTTCTTGCGCAGCACCAAAGTCTGGTCCCTGAGCCTTACCGGTGCGAAAACAACATGCTCATCCTGCATGATTTCATGCGGCTTTCAAAGGAATACAACATATTATAA
>RFSX01000065.1 GCA_009923745.1 Chitinophagia bacterium | reverse complement strand
GGGATTTAAGCATATTCAGGAAGCTGGTTTTCCCAGAACCGCTTCCACCCGAAATACCGATAATGTAATGTTCCTTAGGCATAGCCTTAGCAAAAATATAATTTTGATTAATTTCAGCGCATAATCGCATTTCATAATGCCAAATTTTTATTAATGGACAGATTTGCCGGCCTTCTGGGAATAGTAATTCTTCTCGGGATTGCTTTCTTATTGAGCAATAACAGAAAAAAAATCGATTATAAGCTCGTAGGCTGGGGACTGGGTCTCCAGTTGTTTTTTGCCTTATTTATCCTTAAGACGCCAGTCGGGCTGCCTTTTTTCAATTTTTTCGATAAGCTGATCAAACAATTGCTTGCCTTTTCCGACAAAGGGGGCGATTTTCTTTTTGCTTCATTTGTGAGTGGAACCGTTGAAGCACCATTGTTGAACTTTGCCGTACGGGTATTACCTACCGTTATTTTCTTTTCTGCTTTAATGGCGGCTTTATATCATTCAGGTATCATGCAATTTATAGTACGCATAATAGCCAAAGTAGTGCAAAAGACTATGGGGACAAGCGGATCGGAAACCCTCAGTGTCGTCGGGAGTATTTTTGTAGGTCAAACAGAGGCGCCTTTATTGGTAAGGCCTTTTGTTAAAAATATGACTAAGTCTGAACTGATAACAGTGATGATCGGTGGCTTTGCCACTGTAGCTGGCGGCGTAATGGCCCTGTATGTTAAAATGCTTGACGATATCCCGGGAATAGCGGGACACCTTATGGCGGCTTCAATAATGAGTGCGCCAGCAGCTATTGTAGTGGCTAAAATTATTTTTCCGGAAACGGAAATTTCGGAAACAAAAGGCACACTGAAAGTCAATGTCGAAAAAACGGCTGACAACTTGATGGAAGCATTAGGTGATGGCGCTACGGATGGCATGAAGCTGGCGGCTAATATAGGAGCTATGCTTATCGCCATTGTCGCTATGGTCGCTATGATCGACGGGATTTTATCTTTTGCCAATACATCGCTTGCAGAAATATTAGGTGTTATTTTCCGCCCTTTGGCATTTTGTATGGGAGCTCCGTGGGATGAAGCTGAAGTGCTGGGTACATTACTGGGTGAAAAAATCGTCCTGACTGAATTGATAGCCTATAAGGATCTGAGCGATATCCGGAAGCTTGGAGAATTGTCAGACAGAACGGCTATCATCGCCAGCTATGCGCTTTGCGGATTTGCCAATTTTGCTTCAATAGGTATCCAGATGGGAGGGATAGGCGGCATCGCTCCTGCTCGTAAAAAAGATATAGCCAAACTGGCTATGAAGGCTATGATTGGAGGTGCTTTGGCATCCTGGATTACAGCCTCAATCGCCGGAATACTTATAAGCTAGACCTTAAGAATTTATTAACCCATGATTTCACGGTATTATATAACTTAGCGCTAAAATTCAAATATGAGAAACTTATTGACTTTTGCATTTCTATTTATAGTGGGAACAAGCTATGCCCAGATTCAAACGCCAGCTGCTAGTCCTTCAGCCACGGTAGAACAAACCGTTGGTTTGACAGACATCACGGTTGAGTATTCACGACCGGGTGTTAAAGACAGAGTAATATTTGCCGATGATGGTCTTGTTCCTTTTGGTAAAATCTGGAGAACAGGGGCCAATGCAGCAACAAAAATTACATTCTCAACTGATGTTAAGGTCAATGGTGCTGCCCTTAAAGCAGGATCTTATGCTATTCTTACCATTCCTACAGCTGAAAGTTGGACTGTTAATTTCTATGCATTTGATGCGCCAGGCTTTGGAGGCTATGTAGAAAAGGAACCAACTGCTAGCGTTTCGGCAGAGACTATGGAATTGAGCTGGAAGCTGGAGAATTTCACTATCAGTATTCACAATTTGAAAAGCGATGGAGCGGATCTTATGATTGCCTGGGACACAACAGGTGTTGGTCTTGAAATCTCTATAGATACGGATTCGGCTGTTATGGCAAGTATTGAATCAGCTATGGCCGGTCCATCAAATAATGATTATTACAGAGCTGCTTCATATTACTATGAAGCTGACAAAGACCTGGATAAGGCGCTTAATTGGATTAACAAGGCAACCAATGTTGATCAGCCAAGATTTTGGCAGGTAAGAACCAAGGCACTTATTCTTGCCAAGATGGGCAAAAAGCAGGAAGCTATCGATGCTGCGACTCAATCAATGGAGTTAGCAATGGCCGCCGGAAATGATGACTACGTTCGAATGAATAAGAAGTCTATCGAAGAGTGGCAAAACATGTAAAAAAGTAACCCATTCACAGAATCTATATGTAGCCGGCATTTTTGATGTCGGCTATTTTTTAGTCAAGTCAATTTCACAAACGCCGTCTCAGTAGTTGAATTTTTATACAAACCCTGATTTGTCATTTTGGTGTTCCAAAAGTAAAACCCAAAAACAGGAAGACAGGTCTGGAGGGAGAGGCTTCAAGATTGAGTGAGCAATAGTTTCTGTGTACTTGGTACTAAGTACAAAGTACTTTAAATCCATACTTTGATTTGTCGAGCTAAGTTGTAGTTGTCTTCGTTCTTATAAACAGACTCAACAAATGCGCACACAGGATAACGCCAAGAGCACCAATTACATTAAGCCACAGGTAAGGAATAATGTCTATAGTGTAAATGAAGACAACTACGACTTGTACGATAATACCTGAATAAAAAGTGGCATTGGCACCAATTTTCTTGTAATAAAAGGCGATAAGGAAGATGCCTAGGATAGTGCCATAGAATACTGATCCGATGATGTTTACAAACTGGATAAGATTTTCAAGGAGCTTTCCATACAAGGCAATGCTCAAGGCGATCAAGCCCCATACCCCGGTCCAGAACTTGGAAGCATAGAGGTAATGTTTTTCAGTACCGTTTTTAAAAACATTACGTTTGTATATGTCGACTGTTGTCGTACTGGCCAAGGCGTTCAACTCGGATGCCGTTGAGGACATTGCAGCAAAGAACACAACGGCAAGAAGGAGACCAACCAGTCCACTAGGCAGGTATTTGAGAATGAAGCTGATAAAGACGTAATCTTTATCATTGGATTCCCAGCCTTGATCCTGCTTTTCGATAAGCCGTTTTACCTCCTTTCTAATCTCTTTTTCTTCGATGTGCATCTGGCTGATTTGAGTCATCATCTCGTCCACTCTTGATTCATTGCCGGATCTTCTGGCATCGACCAATTCTTTATGTGCATCGATCTTCCTGTCCATCAGGATATTATATTCAGTTTTAAGCGCATTATAGCTTGATGCAGCCTGGGAGGTTTCCAGTTTTTCGCTGACCTGCTCATTGAAAAATATAGGAGCTTTGGTGTTTTGATAAAACAGGAAGACAAGAACTCCTATGAACAAAATGAAAAACTGAAGGGGCACTTTCATTATCCCGTTCATGATAAGACCCAGCCTGCTTTCTTTAATCGATCTTCCACTGATATATCGCTGCACCTGGCTTTGGTCAGTCCCGAAATAGGAAAGAAACAAAAACAGAGCAGCCATACTGGACCAGATATTATAGCGTTCGTTAAGATCAAATTTAAAATCCAGTATGTTCAGTTTATCATTCGCTTTAGCAATCAACAAATTTTCGGACAAACTGAAATCCTTTGTAACAAAATTGATCAGCACAACAAAAATGATAAATAGACTGATGAGAATGACAATCATCTGATGCTTATGCGTTACATGCACAGCCTTTGTGCCCCCGGAAACGGTGTACAGAATGGCTATAAGTCCTATAATGAGCGTTGTGCTTTTTAGGTCCCAGTCCATCACGGATGACAGGATAATCGCCGGCGCATAGATGGTTATTCCACAGGCGATGCCTCTTTGGATCAGGAACAGGGAAGAGGTCAGCGATCGTGTTTTAAGATCAAATCGCCGCTCCAGGAATTCGTAAGCAGTATATACCTTTAGCTTATAATATAGTGGTATAAACGTGATACAGATTATTATCATAGCTACGGGGAGCATGAGATAGAATTGGGCAAAGCCCATACCGTCGTGGTATGCCTGACCAGGCGTAGACAGGAAGGTAATGGCTGAAGCCTGTGTCGCCATGACAGATAGGCCTACAGTCCACCATTTAGCTTCATTGCCACCCAAGAAATAGGATTGCATATCCTTGCTTCCCCGTGTCTTCCACATGCCGTATCCAACGATAAGGACGATAGTGGTGCATAACACAATCCAGTCCAGTAATGCCATCTTAAATCGAAGTGAATATCAAGTAAATCAAAGCCACAATTATGACGTTGACCAAAACGACTAGCAGATACCAGCTATTCCAGGATTCAAATACTGGAGAATCATCTCTTGTGGTAGAGTTCTTATCGTCGTGCATCAGGGTTTATTGAGGGTTTCGTCGCTGAGAGCAAGTATATTCGCAAATAACCTGAAAGCTCCAGGCACTCCGGCTGGAAGTTGTCTGAACCAGGACAAGGATGTGTATACAAATGCCCCTTTCCGTAGGGAGCAATCAATAGACTGCCATCCAAAGGGCTTTCTCCTTTATCATTGCAGGACAGAATAGCTTCATACTGGCTGTCCCATTCTTCAGGGAAGTAAAGTCCGCGTTCTTGTACCCAGGAATCAAAGTCTTTTTCACTTATTTTATTAGGGTAGTTCAGTACCCTGTGTGAGGGATTCAGAATTCTGACTTCCGCATATTCGTCGGTCACACGACTCCGTGAAAGTTTTATTGGGTAAGGAGCAAGCATGTCAAAATTCAGCCTTCTGGAGGTATTGTATTGAGTCACGAGGGTTCCTCCATTGTAAGCATAGTCAAAGAGCTGTTTGTTGTATATTGAAAGCTCCGGTATTGTATTGTAAGCTCGCACGCCTATGATTATAGCGTCATAGCTGCTGAGATCGGATGACTGGATGTCTTCAAGCTCAAGCAATGTAATATTGTAACCTACATTTTGAAGACTCTCTGGGACTTTATCACCTGCTCCCATAAGATAAGCTATCTTATGACCTGCAATGGTCATAGGAACTTTGACAAGCCTTGTTTCTGCGGGCATTAAGATAGTCTGAAGTGGAATGTGATCGTAGTTGATATTGATAAGAGACTTAGAATAGCTAGTACCATCAATATTTACTATGGCAGAGGCCATACCTTCTGATATTCGGTCCGGTGCCGTTACTGTAAAGCGGAAAGACCGTTCTTCACCTCTGTTGGGTATTTCAATCAGGACAGTATCGGGTTTTGCAGACCATGAAGCGGGAAGCTCAAGTGTCAATATCCCGATTAAGTTTTCTCTTGATGCTCTGACCCTGACATTAATCTCCATGGATTTTTCTGAAGAAAGGAGGTAAAGCTCTTTGTCAAATTTTACAGTCGCTGGAGGCAGTATCGCGAGCGGTTCTCTAATTTCACCAGCAGCCGGATTGACATACCTGTAATTTACTGGTCTTGTAATGGTGAGTTGCCGCCCTTCACATTCAATGGTGAAGACAGCAGGAATAGCAGGAGGGCTTTCAGGCATCGTCCTCAGTCTGGCATCGTTGACTTTGTACATGCCTAGACTTCCTTTCTCATTGAGCCAGTATGGATTTGAAAATCCAATGTCCTCATTCACAGCGATTTTATGATAGTCTTTTATGGTGGTAAAAGCCTCGAGATCTTTGTTCATTGTAAGCGTGACCCCATTCAGTTCCACATCGACCGCTTTGGCCTCGTATAATGAACGGTTGGTCCATTCCATTTCAACTTCTATGCTGTCAGCTAGTGTGTATTGCTGTCTGTCTGTACTGGCTTCGACAAACATTCCTGTACAGGCAACTATTATTTCATGGAGTTCTGCAAGTTTGATCGGTTTCCAGTGTTCGTCTTTTATATTTTCGAGTATATCGTGAACCTTTAGTAAATCAGGTACAATCCCTGATGGGTCCCTGAAGTCAAACTCATTCATCACTCGATCCATTATTATTTGAATAGCATCACCCCCTTCAATCCTTGACCAGCTGGTATTGATGCCACTGAATAGTTCATCCTTATTGGGAGGCATATCTCCCTCGAGCAGCTCGAGGTATTCCTGGTAATTGCCACGATCTCCGGAAGATCCAAATCCTTGTGACCTGTGCTTGCTTCTTGCAAAGGCTGATATTTCATTGTTTGAAAGCCCCAAGGTCGGGTAGTAGACGCCGACGTCAATGGGGGCGAGTCGGCTTTTATCGGCTTCTGCAAATTTTTCGCGGCTGCCATAAAACCACCAGGAGGTATTGAAAAAGTGGCGTTTTACATCCCAGGTTCCGTATTCCTTTGTTTGCCATGCATAGGCATTAGGATCTGAAGCCAGTTTATTGGCTTCCAGGGCCAACATAGCTGATGATGTATGGTGTCCATGAGTCCTGCCCGGACTTCGGTGATCGAATCTATTGACTATGATGTCGGGTTTGAAAGATCTGATGACATAAACCATGTCTTCAAGTACGTCTTCTTTATTCCAGATTCTAAGCGTTTCATCCGGGTGCTTGGAATAACCAAAATCATTAGCACGCGTAAAAAATTGGCTGCCACCATCAACTTGTCTCGCCATCTGCAGCTCCTGGGACCGTAATACTCCCAGCAATTCCCTGATTTCAGTGCCAATCAGGTTTTGCCCACCATCGCCGCGCGTGATTGAAAGGTAAGCCGTTCGGGCATTGATGCCATTAGATAAATAGGATATGAGCCGTGTATTTTCATCGTCCGGATGAGCGGCGACATAAAGCGCTGTTCCAAGAAAGTTGAACTTTTCCAGTTTCTCATAGATTTCTGCTGAGCTCGGCTGTTCTGAATATTGAGCCATGCTGAATGGAATAGTAAAGCAGGCCTGTATAATGAGGAGGAATAGATTTTTCATTTGAATTCTAATGGTGCTGTTATCAAATTATTCTGCTTTCTCTGGCATTTTGCATTGTTCTTCGGGGCTTGCTCCACAAACCGAGCAGCTGCCATGCTGATCCTTGATCATTGGATTATTGGTAGCGCAGGTTCCCCTGAATTCCTTACCTGTAAAGATTTGCCGGATATTAATCAAGGCAAAGGCAACAGCAAAAAAGCCGAATATTATTAGAAAGCTTACGAGAAATTGATTCATCTTTAAACCACTTTAATCAGTAAACGCGAATTTACCTAAATCGTTGTCAAATGGAGGCTAAAGCCAAAGCATTTATGAGATTGGTTGAGATTATGGATGATCTTAGGGAAAAATGCCCATGGGATAAAAAACAAACCATACACAGCCTCAGAAAGCTTACTATTGAAGAGACCTATGAACTTGCTGATGCCATTATGGAGGAAGATTATGAGGGCATCAGTGAAGAAATAGGAGACCTGTTCCTTCATCTTATTTTTTATGCGAAGATAGGGAGTGAAAAGAAGGCCTTCACACTGGAGTCTGCGTTAAACAAGATCTGCGATAAGCTGATCAAAAGGCACCCACACATTTATGGGGATGTAAAAGTTGATTCGGAAGAGGATGTAAAGAAAAACTGGGAGCAAATTAAATTGTCTGAAGGAAAGAAATCTGTTCTCCAGGGAGTCCCACAGTCTCTTCCTGCTGTAATTAAGGCACTGCGATTGCAGGAAAAAACAGCCACTGTTGGATTTGAATGGGATAATATAGGGGATGTGTGGGAAAAAGTTGAGGAAGAGAAGGCAGAACTTGAAGAAGCTGTTAATTCTCAGGACAAGGCTAAAATTGAGGAGGAATTCGGGGACCTGATGTTTGCTCTTGTAAATTATGCGAGGTTTTTGGATTTGGATCCGGAAGCAGCTCTAGAGCGTGTGAATAAGAAATTTAAAAGCCGATTTGAATACATCGAGGACAAAGCAGACAAGCCTTTGCAGGATATGACTCTTGGAGAGATGGATGCTTTGTGGAATGAGGCCAAGCAGAAATAAAAAAAGCGAGAATTTTAATTCTCGCTTTTTTAGTTTTAATTGAGGTTCTCTGAAATTATTTTCCTGGCCAGATCAAGGATCTGTGTATTTTCAATATGTACAATACCTCCGTTGGGTCCTGGCTGGATGTGCCTTCCAACTATTTCGTCCTTGTCATACTTGTTGGCGCCAAAATAATTTCTAACAGATTGTTCGTCTAGATTAAGTTCTTGAGCTATACGTGAAATACTGCCTGTCGGCA
>RFSX01000064.1 GCA_009923745.1 Chitinophagia bacterium | reverse complement strand
TTTTGCAGGCCATTTTAAATCTCGACTTTGGTATTACAATTCTGATTATTAGTGTGATCACTATTATTTATTCCTGGCAGGGCGGAATGAAAGCAATAGTCTGGGGTGATGCCATCCAAATGCTCATACTGTTTGTCGGATTGATTGTATGCCTTATCTATGGATGGACTAACCTGTCTCAAGGAGTTGAATCCATATCTTTTGACGCCAGTCGGCTAAATGTTATAGATTTTAATTGGGGTATCGGAAAAGGGGAGGAGTACGGTTTGTTCCCGATGATCATCGGCGGGTTATTCCTTTATGTGTCTTATTATGGCTGTGATCAGACCCAGGCTCAGCGGATACTCTCAGCTAAGAACGAGGGTGCCGTCAGAAAGCTCTTACTGGCAAACGGATTGCTGCGATTTCCGGTCGTTCTTGTGTATTGCATCATGGGTTTGATCATTGGAGCCCTTGTTATGAATACCCCGGAGTTCTTATCGGATATTCAGGATATCACGGAGAAACATTTTCCGGCAGAGTATGCAAGCAGCGGCATTAAGGCCGATTTGATGATGCCTGTTTTTATTATAAAATATCTTCCTCACGGCATGATAGGTCTGTTAATGATCGGTATAATGTCTGCCGCCATGTCCTCATTGAGTTCAACGATCAACTCATTGTCTGCTGTAACAGTCGAGGATATACTTAAAAGGCAGGGTATAGTGAATGACGATAATTACATGTCTTATTCACGCTACATGGTCATTTTCTGGGGTGTCATCTGTATAGGGGCAGCCTTCCTGTTTGGTGGCAGTGACAGTCCGGTAATCGAGATCATCAATGCGATCGGTTCAGTTTTTTATGGTCCGGTACTGGCCACGTTCATCCTGGCAATATTTTCCAAAAAGGTGAGTTCACTGGGCATGAAAACAGGTATTATTTTCTCAGTCTTGATCAATCTTATATTTTCCAAGACGATGCAGGATATCATAGGCTTCGACCCCGGTATATCTGTCTTCTGGATCTGGCTGAACTTTACAGGTTTTTTTCTGGCTTTGGCGATTGCTTATGGAGTGAGCTATTTCAGCCCGACAGTGGACTTGGATGAATCACTCTTACAAAGACCTCAATTTAGCATGGCTGATTTCTTCTGTAAAGAGAGCTATATCCTTCTGGGCTTTTTCATTTTTATAATTGTGCTTTGCGCTTATCTTCCTGTTCTTTTGGCTTAGACTAGAGTCATTTTTGATTGATCGCTTCATTCCTTTTTTAATCTCAAAACCACCTGATCGCTTTCTTCATGAAAGCAACGGTTGATTTCAGTGAAGCCATAATTCTTGTAGAATGCTTTTCCTATGTTCAGAAAGAGACTGCCTGACAACAAGGAGCGTAGATTGTCAGTTTAAACGATATCAAACATAGACCAATTTTCAACTTGGAACAACAAGAGGATTGATACTGCCAGGAATCCAAATATGAGAGTATCGTTTTTTGCAATTCTTTATCGGCATATTTAATATAGAAGGACTAGTTCCCAATCATCCACATTGGTTCTCCATGGTAGGATTTGCTATCGGTCACCTTGCGGATTATCCCTGTAGTAATTTCAAGCGTATAAATGTCATCGGCTTGCAAGCGCTTTGTGTGATAGGCCATGTATTTTCCATCAGGCGACCAGCTTATTTCAGCTTCGTTGACTGAACTGTCGGTCAGCTGAGTGATCTGAGAATTATTCAAGTTATAGATATAAATGTCATTCAAAGAGGAGCCGGTTGACATGGTGAATGCGAGTTTAGAACCATCTGGATTCCAGCTTAAATATTTTTCGCGACCATCATTTTGCGTTAACCGGCTTGTCTGTCCGGAAGCCCTGTCGTAGAGATAGATTTCATTACTGCCATCTCGATCCGACACATAGGCCAGTTTATCTCCACTAGCTGTCCATTTGGGTCTGCCGTTGTAAGCACTTCCATTGCTAATACGTATACTGTCTTTGAGTTTGCCTAGGGGAGCTATTACAATATTGCTGGCGCCACGGCTTTTTCTCGTGTAAGCAATCCAGTCACTGTTGAGCGAAACATCAAAGCCCGGCAGACCATCTGTTTTAACGGGGACGTCTGATCCATCAGTACTCATGGCATTAACACGGAATACACCAAGGCTGTCCTGGCTGTTGTAGAATATACAATTCCTTTTGGCATTGTATTGTGGATACCAATCGAAGCCTGGTGAAAGTGTCAATCGTTTTTCCTGCTGGCCATCGGTGGTGTTTTTATAAATGTCAAAGTTATCTGACTTGTTGGATATGTAAAGCAAAGAAATAGTTTTTATGTCTTCGGGTTTTATGTTTTCTGCGGCCGGCTTTTCCTGACATGCCAAGAATAAAAAGGATCCAAGGATTGCTATAGTGCGTATCATCTATTGTCAGTTTTGTTAAGGGTCACTTCAAATATCTTTTTCTTTTTTCCGTCTTTAAGCTTTTCATAGCCGACCATCTCATATATAAACCTCCTGCTTGCGTTATTTGTTTTTTGCTCGATTGATTTCTCGTAAGGCAACAAAAGAACCTATAATGGCAGGAAGGAAAATGAGAAAGCTTCTTTGAAGCAGTGTAAATGTTCCGATATAGTCTTCACTTATTACGCCGGCCATCAACCCCGCAATACTGATCTCTGCAATGCCACTGCCACCAGGGCTGGGGGCAAAATATAACAGAAGGTATACCAGGGCTTGGACTGACATGACTACAGTGATGTCAGCATCAATGCCGAGAGCAAGTACAATTATATAGCCTATAAAATATTTGTTGGCATACAAAAGTATGGTAATCAGAAAACTCAATCCTACAAGCCATGGCTTTTCAAGAAATATAGTTTTGCATTTATCGCGGTAATCGACTAAAGTATTTTTAGCTTTTTCACCGAACGACGAAAGACCGCTGCTCCATTTCTTATTCAAACGCCCAAACACCTGCCCCAGCCTTGCCATAAAGCCTCCGATCGCTTGAGGGAAAAATAAGCCGGCAAGGACTACAATAAGTAGGCTGGTAAAAACACTGAATCCAAAGCTGGCTAGGTAGGATATAAATCCTTCAGGGATATTTTCTTTTAGAACCAAATAGGCTATAAATCCGGATATCGGAAAGAAGACTAGCGTAGATATCCAGTTGAGAAAACTTATAGTAATTGCGTTGCCTAGGCTAATCCCGTTTTTGTAAAAAACATAGAATTGAGCAACACCACCACCTGACTGGGAAGGTGTCACAGCTCCCATAAATATATTGGCAAGGTTGGCCCGGAAACTTATCCATTGTGATTTGCCAGGATAGAAGTGACAGACAAAAATATGATTGCGCCACCCACCCAAGAGTAGATCCAGGAATACAAGAGCAAGGGCTGCAAAAAACCAGACCAGATTCAGATCTTTCCAAATTTCAAGCGTCTTGCCGGTTTTTGTATACAGGAATACTGCAATCAATGCTATAATGGAAATAGACATAAACCCGGCGATACCTTTTTTGATTACGCCTTCATTAAAGACTTTGGCGACTTTCAGGTTTTCGATTTTACTTTCCATCGATATGATTTCTAATCAAGTCAAACAGGTCGCGTGTCCTGAGGGGCTTGTCAAGCATGGGCTTGTTCATCAATATAGGTACGTGCATATGATCCTTGTGTAAAGAGCCATGAGATCCTTTGTGTTCCGGAATTTCCCAAAAATCCCTCAAATCGTAGCCTATATTAGCTGACACAGCAACATCTCCACTTCGTGGACTTTCAAAAAGTTGTCGACACTGCAGCAGGGCATCAGGGTAGTCTGAATCAAAACAGTGGTCAAAGGACTCCTGCTCATCAAGATATTTGTAGGTATCGGCTATTCTAAAAGGGTTAGCCGTTATTGATTTATATGCGATACCCTCATCAGACCAGCATATTTCGGCTTCACCATCTTCGTTGATCACCAAAACAGCCTTGTCATCTTTTCTCACAATAATGAAGTCTATTGCATCATTTTTGACGAGCTTGATCAATACCTCACCATGCTTGCTGAACAACTCTTCTTTCATGTACAGCTTTTTCTTGTCAAGAAAACTAAGAGTGGCGAATGAGTTGCCGGATATAAAGACACTCACTTTGGGGAATAATGTCCAGATGCTTGGATATTCCAGGACGCGATAGCCATTCTTTTTGAAAAACCTGCCCAGATCCAGATGTGTATGTGTGGACGTCAGGCCGTGATCGCTGGCCATGATAATAAGAGTCTCTTGGTATTGCCCTGTCGCCTTTAGTTTTTCAACCACCTCACCTAATGATCTGTCGGCAATTCGGTAGGCTTCTATTGTTTTCTCATCCTCATAGTGGTAGGTGTGAGAATCCCAGTCTATACTCGGGAATACAGCGAATATGAAATTAAATTCCTTGTCAAGAGCAGCCAGCAGGTGTTTGTGCCCCAATTTGTCTACAATGTGGTGTGTATGTTTGAAGTGGGCATTGAAATACAGTTTTGACTTACCTTCCTTGGTGAGGTCGTTTTCTTCTTTGACCCCTTTGGTAATCATGTTGTATATGTTGAAACTTTTGGGATAGATTTCCATCAGTGAGGGATAGGCCTCATTCATATCTTCATTGAAGTATTTTGCTTCATAACCACAGTAGGATCGCATGGCATTGCGTCCCCATCGCCCTTTGAAATATTCTTTCTTGTCAAACCAGCGAATACCTGTTATATCATGATCCCCTGGAAACTTACCTGTCAAAAATGGAAGGTAAGCGGGACCAGTAGTAGAAGGAAAACAAGTAGTGCCTTTTTGAAAGCAGCCCTCATCAACCATGTATTTTTTGATATTGGGTAATTCGCCTGCATCAAGCAGCGTTTTAAGCACATCGGGCCGTGCCCCGTCAATAAGGTAGAAGATGGATTTGTTCTTACTCATAAGGTGGGTAAAAGTAAATAATCTAGACTTACCGGGATGTAAAATATACTTGGATGACAAGCCATTAGATCACTTTAAATGGGTTTGCTCGGCAATTAATGTTGATATATGAAACTTTTTAGTAATATTTTCGTTTGAAATATTGACTAAAGGATAATAACTGATTACCTTAGTGGTTAAGACGATCAATCTCAAATCAATATGTTGTTGCCTAGAATATGATCATTTTCACCGATTGTAAGTCGGTGTTTATATAAAGTTGTAGTTTTCTTATTTTGAGACCTTAGTCGAAATAGCCTGAGTTACAGAACTTGGGCTATTCGCATTTTCAGGCCCTTCCTTTACTTTTATCATGTACACAGCTATTGAGGCAACAAGACAGGCCATTGCTCCAGCATACCAAACCGCATTATATCCGGAATTATCTGCCAGGCGCAACCAGAGTAATGGTGAAATGACATGTGCTATTGAAAATGTCATTGTGTAAAAACCCATGTACTTCCCCCGGTTCCTCTCATTGGCAAATTCCATAGCGTAGGTATTACTGAAAGGGAAGCTGAGAATTTCGCCAAATGTGATGAGCAAGAGAAAAACTGTTGCTGCCAGCCAGGCTGTCTGGATAAGCCCAAGGCTGAGTACCCCCAGAGCTATGAGCAATCCACCAGTCATAATGAGACTTAGAGATTGAAAATATTTTTCAAGGGCATAGATCAATGGCATTTCGACCAGAAAAATGAGTAATCCATTCATGCCCATGAGAAGTCCTACCATGGACTCATCAAAGCCGAGCCCGTCTTTGTAATAAAGCGGAACAATATATATGAGCTGGAAGAAGACCACGATAATCACAGCAAGCAGAATAAGGTAAAGCATATAGGGCACATCGTGCCAGGGCTTGCGGCCGATTTCTGTTTCGTCTTTGGCTTTGTAGTCGCTGACTTCTTTTTTCTTCTTTCTGAAAAAGCCAAAGAAAAACAGCCCGGCAAGGAAAACCGATAAGGCATTGAATATAAATAGGTAATTGTAAGCTAAATACGCAGCAATATAACCTCCAAGGAACGGACCAAAGGCATATCCGAGATTCACGGCCAGGCGTATAAGGCCTATCGATCGCGTCAGGTTTTCCCTTTTGGAAAAGGCCTCGATCGCCGTCAGGTTGGCCGGTCTGAAAATATCAGCAAAAAAGCTTATCGTAAAAAATCCGGCACACAGCCAGGGAAAACTGCCCAGAGTCATCACCCACAAAAAACATATGGCCGTGATTAAAAGACTGGTCAGCATGACCCGATAATAGCCCAGCATGTCTGTGAGCACTCCTCCTGTAAAAGCGCCAGCTACGGAGCCTAAGCCATAAAAGGACATTACTATGCCACATTGAGTCAAGCTTAGGTCTATCTCCTGGTTGAGATAGATGCTGAGGAATGGCAGTACCATGGCCCCACTGCGGTTGATAAACATAACAAGCGCGAGTAGCCAGACATCTCGTGACAATCCTTTATAGGACTCTAAGTAAAATTTATATAACATGGTAGCGCTTGAGCCTACAACTTAGCTAAAAGGGCGAGAATAAATATTTAATACAGGAAAAAATTGATCAGTCTTGCTGACCTTGAGTTTTATCGTGCTCTAAAGCTTTCCTTTTGAGCCTTTTCAAAAATGGACTGGCAAAGATGAATTCCTGGAGCGTCTGGTTGGAACTGTTTAATACTTCAGACTTGTTGCCTTGCCACTCCAGTTTTCCTTCGTGGACAAAACAGATATTATCACCAATTTCCATGACCGAACTCATATCATGCGTATTGATGATTGTTGTAATGTTGTTCTCTTTGGTAATGGAGCTTAACAACTCGTCAATGCGGATGGCTGTCTTTGGATCGAGGCCTGAGTTAGGTTCATCAGCAAAAAGATATTTGGGATTTAGAACTATAGCGCGCGCGATACCAACTCTCTTTTGCATACCACCGGAAATTTCTGAAGGATACTTATGGTTGATACCGGGCAGGCTTACCCTTTCGAGACAATGGTTTACACGATTTGTCTTTTCAGCAAGGCTTTGGCTGCTGAACATATCGAGTGGGAATCGTATGTTTTCTTCGACCGTCATAGAATCAAACAGGGCATTACCCTGGAATAGCATCCCGACTTTTTTGCGCAGTTTGAGCAATTCCTTTTTGGAAAGCTGACTGAGATTCTGATCATCATACCATACATGCCCTGATGTGGGCTGGAAAAGGCCGACCAGTGTTTTGAGAAGAACTGTCTTGCCAGCGCCAGACTTTCCGATAATCAAATTGGTTTTACCTTCCTCAAAGCTAAAGTCGATGCCTTTCAGAACTTCGGTATCTCCAAACGATTTATGAATGTCTACTGCTCTAATCATCAGCCTGTCAATAATACTGCGATAACATAATCAGCGATAAGAATCACTATAATACCAAAAACAACGGCCCGTGTGCTGGCATGGCCTAGTTCCACACTTCCTCCTTTTACAAAATAACCCTGGTAGCACGCTATGGATGTCAGAATATAGGCAAAAACGAAAGCCTTAACATACATCATCTTCACGTTAAAGGGATTAAAAAAGGAGCGCAAACCCTGGATGAACTCCTCATGCGAAAAGCTGCCAGAATAAATGGTCGCTATATAACCTCCAAATATACTGACAATAGCAGCAATGGAAACAAGAAGTGGAATCACGATCAATGCAGCTATAAGTTTGGGTAATACCAGGTATGAAGAGGTATTCACACCCATTATTTCCATAGCGTCTATATGTTCTTTCTGACGCATACCTCCAATTTCGGAAGCCATATTAGAACCCACCTTTCCGGAAAGAATGATTGATGTAAAGGTTACAGCCAATTCAATGATAGCCATGTCCCTTACGATGTAGCCAATGTAATAATTTGGGATAAAAGTGCCCGACAACTGGTAGGTAAATTGCACAGCGGTTACCGCACCGATAAAAACATTCACCACAAAAATGATCATAAGAGAGCCAATGCCTATATCGTACATCTGCCTTATAACCTCTTTATAATACATCCTGTAATTTTCAGGTCTTCTGAAAATCATTCGGTGCCACATGATGTAGCGCCCTATGTGGTAAAGCATCTTGATGGTTAAAAATCTTTAGATAGCGAAAGTAAAATATACCTATGATAAATTCCAATTTATAGGGTATTGTTACAGGCGATAGAAGAAATGCTCTAACTTGCCAGTTAAAAAGAAGCTTAGATGAATGCA
>RFSX01000063.1 GCA_009923745.1 Chitinophagia bacterium | reverse complement strand
GAATAACTTTGATGTGTTTTACCATCAGATTATCAGCATGGCGTCGCCATAGCTGAAAAAACTGTACTTCTCTTTGATAGCTTCCTGGTAGGCATCCATGATCAATTCTCTTCCAGCAAATGCAGAAATCATTATGATAAGTGATGATTTCGGAAGATGGAAGTTCGTAACCATTGAGTCTGCGATGCTGAATTCATATGGATGGTAGATAAAAGTGTTGGTCCAACCTTCAGCCTCCTTCAATAGACCGTTAGCAGATACAGCCGACTCAATAGATCGCATGGAGGTTGTGCCCACACTGCAAACCCGATGTTTTGCCAGTTTTGTTTTATTGACGAGTTCTGCTGTTTCCTTTACTATTTCAAAGTATTCAGCCTCCATTTTATGCTTGGATAAGTCTTCTACTTCTATGTCTCGGAAAGTGCCCAGGCCTACATGCAATGTAATATTGGCTAGGTTGATACCCTTGATTTCAAGACGTTTCATAAGTGTTTTGCTAAAATGCAGGCCTGCAGTAGGGGCTGCGACAGCTCCTAATTTGGAGGCATAAACCGTCTGGTATCTTTCAGCATCAATTTCTTCCGGCTGCCTGTCAATATATTTCGGGAGAGGGGTGTTGCCCAACTGCTTTAGAGTGGCTCTGTATTCTTCTTCATCACCATCAAAGAAAAAACGGATGGTTCTTCCCCTGGAGGTTGTGTTATCAACCACCTCTGCAACAAGAACATCATTACCGTCATCATCTGTAAAGTATAGTTTATTGCCTACACGAATTTTCCTGGCCGGATCCACCAAAACATCCCACAGTTTTGATTCCTTATTAAGTTCTCTCAGGAGGAAGACTTCAATCTGAGCGCCTGTTTTTTCTTTTTTACCGAAAAGCCTGGCTGGAAACACCTTGGTATTGTTGAATATCAAAGTATCATTTTCATCAAAGTAATCGATCAAATCTTTGAATACCTTATGTTCTATTTTGCCACTGTCCTTGTGCACAACCATAAGCCTGGACTCATCTCTTTCCTTGGCAGGATACTTGGCAATTAGTTTTTCAGGCAGTTTGAAATCGAAACTCGATAACTTGGTCTTCATATATTCAGAATTTAAAGCTTTTAATATGGTTTAGAAGGCAAAGCACTCCGTAAAACGAAGGGCAAAAATAGAAAAAATGGTATTATTTCCACTGTAACGACAAATACTCCTTTGACCAGCCTATTTGCGCACATAGTTTATAATTGTTTACAGACATTAAAAGTTCATTCATCTAAAAATTCATGAAGAATATATGTATAGTCTTAACTTGGTGCTATGATTTTGTTTCTGCGTGTCATACATGAAAGTTTGCGCCAGGCTTCTTATTCATTGGTTGCTAATAAACTGAGGACATTCTTATCCTTGATTGGTATCACTATTGGAATTTTCGCTATTGTAGCCGTTAGATCCGCAGTAGATTCATTGCAATCTAATGTCATGGAAGGTCTGGCCGAAATTGGTACTGATGTCATTTATGTAGAGAAATGGGATTGGACGGGAATGAATGAGAATAACTACTGGAAATACATGAAAAGGCCTGAAGTTGATATGGATGATTGGGATGCTATTGTTGATAAGTCTGAGATGTTGGACTTGTCAGGCTTTGTAGTTGTATCGGGGGCGGGAGCGCTAAGCTACAGGTCCAGATCTGTTTCGGGAGCTCTTGTTGTTTTAGGTGCATCCCACCAGTATCAGGATATCCAGAAACTGGATATAGAAAAAGGCCGCTATTTTACACCTCGTGAGTCCGAGGATGGCATTGATAAAGTCATTCTTGGTTACGCACTTGCCAAGCAGTTGTTTAATGCTATTGATCCAATAGGTAAGGAAATAAAAATGCGTGGGCGAAAGTTTACCGTAATCGGTGTTTTAAAAGAAGAAGGGGAGAGCATGTTCAACTTTGTCAACTTTGATGAGGTCGCCTGGATTCCTCTTAATTCAGCACGCAAATTCCTAAATGTGCGGGATCAATCAGTGGATCGCTCCCTTGCAGTTAAGCCAAAACCGGGAGTAGATATCGAAGAGTTTAAATCTGAACTAACAGGTATTTTAAGGGCTGAACGCAAACTCCCTCCCCTGGAAGAGAATAATTTTTCACTCATGGAGATGAGCGCTCTTCAAAACAGCCTGGATGGTTTTTTCAGCACACTGAATCTTGCAGGATTTATCATTGGCGTTTTTGCCTTGATTGTAGGGATGTTCAGTGTAGCCAATATTATGTTTGTCTCCGTTAAGGAGCGAACCAGCCAGATCGGTATTAAAATGGCTCTGGGAGCACGAAAGAACATCATCTTATGGGAGTTCCTTATTGAAGGTATTATTTTATGTGTTATTGGAGGGATAATGGGCCTTGTCTTCGTCTATGGGGTTGTCCTGGCGGTAACATCCCTTACGGCATTTCATATGAGCCTTACATTCAGCAATATCCTTTATGGTATAATCTGGTCTATAGCAATAGGCATGGTTGCAGCCATTATTCCGGCTGTGCAGGCAAGTAAATTAGATCCTGTGGTAGCCATTTACAAGTAATAATCACTGGGATTAATCAAAAACAGATAAGTCTAAAAACAAAAATCCCCTGAAGGATTTCTCCAACAGGGGATTCTTTTTGGTTTATAATTTGCTCGTTTATTTAAGCTGATCGACAACAGCTTTAAAGCTGTCAGGGTGGTTCATAGCAAGGTCAGCCAGAACTTTCCTGTCAAGCTCAATATTTTTAGATTTCAGGCCGTGCATTAACTTTGAATAGGATAGACCATTAAGTCTTGCAGCTGCATTGATCCTTACTATCCATAGTCTTCTGAAAGCACGTTTTTTGTTTCTTCTGTCACGGTAAGCGTACTGCCATGCTTTTTCGACGGCATTCTTGGCAACCGTATATACATTAGACCTTGCACCAAAGTAACCTTTGGCGGCCTTAAGGATTTTTTTCCTTCTTCTTCGTGATGCTACTGCATTTACTGAACGAGGCATATAAATTGTTTTTACGATTTCGAGGGTTCGTCAACAGACGAACTTGACCTCAAATCAAGTTAAAAATCAGATATTTAATAAGGCTTTTATTCTTTTCTCATCGGCTTTGCTGACAAGAGTAGAACCCGTTAACCTAAGTTTAGCCTTAGTTGACCTTTTTCTCAAAAGGTGCCTTTTTCCAGACTGGAACCTTTTGATTTTTCCAGAGCCAGTTACTCTAAACCTTTTCTTCGCACTTGAGTGCGTCTTCATCTTTGGCATAGTGTCTAAATTTAGGTGTGCAAAGGTATATTATTTTTAGTTTAAATACCATGTATTCAAATTAAAATATATCCTTCTCTGTGATATTATTTTTTCTGCTTTTTCGGAGAGATCATCACGATCATGCGCCTTCCTTCCATTTTTGGAAGATCTTCAGCACCGCCATGCTCAGCAAGTTCGTTGATAAACCTCAACAAAAGCAGTTGCCCCCTGTCTTTGAATACAATGGTCCGGCCTCTGAAGTGCACGTAGGCTTTGACTTTAGCTCCGTCTTCAAGGAATTTTTTGGCGTGGTTCAGCTTGAAATTGAAATCATGCTCATCCGTATTCGGACCGAATCGGATTTCTTTAATAACCGTCTTCTGTGTTTTGTTTTTAATCTCCTTCTCCTTTTTCTTTTTCAGATAAAGGAATTTGTTATAGTCTATGATTTTTACAACCGGGGGATCAGCGTTGGGACTTATCTCTACGACATCCAGTTCCATTTGTTCTGCCCAGTAAAGCACATCATTGATTCTATAGACATCGGATTCGATGTTTTTACCTGCCGCTTCGCTGATTTCTTCAAAATTGTCACCAACCAATCGGACTTTAGGTACACGGATGGCTGAGTTTACTCGAAAGTTGAACTTTTCTTCTTTTCGCTTAAAATTGTTTTTTCTCCTCAAATGTTTTTTGTTTAGTTGATAATAACTGCTTCTTAGAACAGCCGTTTATTCTTTATGAGTGCAAAAATTACACATATATACAAATAAAAATACCTTGTAATCCCCTTTTTTAGGGGAAGACAAGGTATTTCGACTTTATTTAATCTTATTTCACGTCTTCGGCGCTCAAACCCTTGCGAGACCTACGAGAATCGCCAGCAGCACCACGGTTAATATCAAAGCTAGGGTTACCGCCCTTTTCAGCGACAAATTTCTTGGCACCATCTGTCAGTTTGAGCTTGTAGCCCATATTTTCAAGTCTCTTGTACAAGTCCTTAAGACTGATGTCAATAATCTTGAATATGTGTTCTTGCTCAAGGCTTTCAAATATGACCACATCATCAATTCTGTTCAAGAACTCTGGCGAGAAAGTCTTCTTCAGTGCTTTTTGAATAACGCCTTTACTGTGATCTGTAGCCGCTTCCTGTCTGGCTTGTGTATTGAAACCGACACCCTGGCCAAAATCTTTCAGTTGTCTCGCACCTATATTGGAGGTCATAATAATCAAGGTATTCTTAAAGTCTACTTTTCTTCCAAGACCATCTGTCAGCTGACCGTCATCGAATACCTGGAGCAGTACATTGTAAATATCAGGATGCGCTTTTTCGATCTCATCCAATAAGATAACTGAGTATGGTTTGCGTCGTACCTTTTCTGTCAGCTGACCGCCTTCTTCATAACCCACATATCCCGGAGGAGCTCCAATCAGCCTGCTCAGACTGAATTTTTCCATATACTCTGTCATATCGATACGTATCAGGGCATCATCAGAATCAAAGACATGCTTAGCAAGTGCTTTGGCCAACTCAGTTTTACCGACACCGGTAGGTCCGAGGAAAATAAACGTACCGATCGGTTTTGAAGGATCTTTTAGACCCAGTCTGTTTCTTTGGATAGCACGCGTTATCTTCTCTACCGCCGTATCCTGACCGATAATGTGATTTTTGAGCTCATCAGACATGCCGACGAGTTTTTTATTCTCTTTCTGTGCCACTTTGGTAACAGGAATGCCGGTTATCATACTCACTACCTCGGCAATATCTTCTTCATTCACAGGGTATTTAGCCGTTTTGGCTTCTTCCTCCCATTTTTTCTTACTGTCATCTAGTTTCTTGATGAGTTTGGATTCCTGATCCCTCAGATCAGCGGCTTTTTCGTACTGTTGATTCTTAACAGCCTGGTTTTTCAACTCCTTGATCTGCTCAATTTTGGTCTCCAGTTCCTCGATGTATTCTGGGACATGGATATTTTTCAGATGGGTCCTGGCACCGACCTCATCGAGAACGTCAATCGCTTTGTCCGGAAGGAATCTGTCTGTTATATAACGTGTACTCAATTTGACACAAGCCTTGATGGCTTCATCAGAGTAAATGACATTATGGAATTCCTCGTACTTGGATTTGATATTGTTTAGTATGTCCATTGTCTCCTCTGGAGAGGGCGGGTCGACAAGAACTTTCTGGAATCTTCTGTCAAGCGCACCATCTTTTTCAATGTACTGACGGTATTCATCCAGGGTCGAAGCGCCGATTACCTGTAATTCACCACGCGCCAGGGCCGGTTTGAAAATATTGGACGCATCCAATGATCCGGTAGCACCACCGGCACCTACTATGGTATGAATTTCATCAATGAAGAGGATGACATCTGTTGTCTTTTCCAACTCATTCATGATGGCCTTCATCCTTTCTTCAAACTGACCACGGTATTTAGTACCTGCTACCAAAGCAGCCAGGTCTAACATGATGATTCTTTTGTCAAACAGTGTGCGGCTGACTTTTTTGTTGAAGATCCTCAAGGCCAATCCTTCGGCGATAGCTGTTTTACCAACACCAGGCTCTCCGATGAGGATAGGGTTGTTTTTCTTTCTACGACTAAGGATTTGTGAAACCCTTTCAATTTCATTTTCTCGTCCAATGATGGGATCCAGTTTATCTTCTTCAGCCAGCTTAGTGATATCTCTACCGAAATTATCCAGCACCGGCGTTCTTGACTTACTGCTGCCTTTCCGTCTTGAAAATGATTCTTCAGTATCGTCTTCCATAGGAAGGTCGCTGTCTCCAGCTGAACCCGTTATTTCTGTGTAATTGGAACTTTCTTCCGTGTTGACGTACTCCAGTTCATTTTTATAGATAGCATAATCCACTTCAAACTCATCCATTATTCCAGAAGCTGTATTCTCTCCGATTTTTAAAATGGAAAGCATTATATGTTCCGGATTGATTTCTTCTTGTTTCATGGACTTGGCCTCCAGAAATGAAACCTTCAGTGCCTTTTCTGCATGTTTGTTCAAAGGAATACTGCCCACACTTTGTTGTGAAATGGCACCTTTTTTATTCTGAACAGATGATTCAATTTTATATTTCAATTCGTACAAATCCACGTCAAGCGAATCAAGAACCTTGATGGCCAGACTGTCTTTGTCTTTGATCATTCCCAGTAAAAGATGTTCAGTCCCAATAAAGTCGTTACCCAACCTGATCGCCTCATCCCGACTCAGCGATATTATCTTTTTGACTTTTGGCGAAAACTTACTATTCATCTAAGAGCTTTTAGAAATCTAATATTATAAAAAAATGTTATATATACATAATGCCTTTTGAAGCAATTCAAATAACAATCAATGTTAAAACAGCTTCATTTCTGCTACGGTTTATTTAAATAACGGCTTTATGGTCAATTTATCTCTTTTTTAACGATTCTTTATGACCAATAGTCCAGCATTTGCGTCAAAACCAATTAATTACAAAGTTACCGTATAAAAAGTTTGCAAGTTATGATATCTATCATCTAAACTCAAGCCAGCAAACTGCCCTCAGTTATCTGCATTAGTCTATTTTAAAGCTAACAGATAATTAATAGTTTGAATGTGTGAATTTTACCCGCATTCATATAAATTTGCAGACTGAACACTTAGAGATGAAATTTGTAATCGACAAACAAGATAAATACTCCTTGTTGCAACTTAACGAGGAAAACCTGAATTCCTTAATTGCTCCTGACCTCAAGTCGGAGTTTGTTTTTTTGTGTAACGAGGGTGTGCGCAACCTGATATTGGACCTGTCTGGTGTCAAGTATGTGGATTCATCAGGATTGAGTGCTATACTTACTGCTAACAGGTTATGGAAAGACCAGGGTATTTTTGTTCTGACCGGAATTGTACACCCCAGTGTGCAGAAACTCATTGAAATATCAAGGTTGGAAAGCATCTTTAAAATTCTGCCTACAGTAGAAGAGTCCATTGACTATATCTTCATGGAAGAAATAGAAAAGGAACTCAGCTCTGACGAGGAGGAATAATTCGTTTTGAATCGTCAATTCCACCTTACTATACTTGGCAGCAATTCTGCTGTCCCGGCCTACGGGCGATTTCCTACCAGTCAGTACTTAAAGATCAATGATCATAAGTTTCTTATCGACTGTGGCGAGGGAACACAGATACGCATAGGGCAATACCGCATCAAGCGGAATCAAATAGAACACATTTTTATTTCTCATCTGCATGGCGATCATGTTTATGGACTACCAGGCCTGCTTACTTCAATGTCCTTGAATGACAGAAAAGAGCCTTTAAGCATTTTTGGACCTGTTGGCATAAAAGAGATGATAGAAACCATGTTTCGGTTCAGCCGAGCATATATGAGCTACGAGCTAAGCTTTATTGAACTGGACTTGACAACGAAGACAGAAATTCTGGTTTTGCCGGGAGTTAAAATAAGTGCTTTCCCTGTATATCATAGACTCCCTTGTTATGGCTACATGTTTGAGGAAAGATTTGGAGAAAAGAATGTCATAAAGGAAAAGATTGGCGAATACAGACTTTCTGTTGATGAAATAAAGGCGCTCAAAAGGGGAGAGGATATTGGTAGGCCTGGTGAAGTTCTCTACAATACGAATTTAACTCACCCGACACCAGATCCAGTCAGCTATGCTTTTTGTGCTGACAGCATCGCCAGGGACAGTCTGGCCTCAGTTCTGAAAAATGCCACAGCTATCTATTTTGAAACCACCTATCTGGATGATATGAAAGAACAAGCTGCTGAACGGGGACACAGCACAGCGAAGCAATCCGCTATTCTGGCGCGCAAAGCAGAGGCAAAAGTTTTAATTACCGGTCATTATTCATCCCGTTACAGGGACCTTGAAGCTTTTAGACAGGAAGCTTTGGCAGAATTCCCCAATGTAATTCTGGGCAGGGATGGAGAAATGATCAATCTTCTAGACTACCAGATGTCCTGACCTC
>RFSX01000062.1 GCA_009923745.1 Chitinophagia bacterium | reverse complement strand
TTCAACATGCTGGGCTTCGCGGCTTAAAAAGCTTTTTGGAATGAATAAGGGGAAATAGGCATTTACATGGCCGGTGTCCTTAAACATTTTATCCAACTGGGCCTTCATATTCTCCCAAATACCATAGCCAAGTGGTTTTATAACCATACACCCTCTGACTGCTGAATTGTCTGCTAAACCGGCTTTCTTAACAATGTCATTGTACCACTGCGAATAATTTTCCTCTCTTTTGGTGATTTGCTTAGCCATTCTTAATTACTTTCTGTATGAATTGTCTGATATTAATGCAAATGGCAAAGTTATGAATTAGAATTTCATTATATTTTAAAAAATTGGAGAGATAATTGGCTTCTGTGTTAAAGAACTTATAAGAAAGCCTTTTTCTGAACCACTCTTCGTCAATAATTGTATTGCTATTAGTGGTGTATAAGGATACATCTTAACAAAGTTTAACCATTGTTAACAACCAATTTAATTGTGTTTTAACGCTCTCAAACAAACAATTGTAATAATTTAGGCATTAGAATTAGGAAGCTCTGAGGAAGGGATAGAACAATAAAATTGTAATTATGAAAAAATTGAATCACATACTGGTACTAAGCATCATTCTTATCGCTGGCGCAGTACGGGCACAATTTGATGACCTGTATTACGATCCGGATACGGACGATTCCTATTATTATGATGAAGTCTATGATAATGGAGATAATTCCTATTTCGATGACGACGAGTATGATGATTATGACGAATATGCTTATTGGAGAGATTACGATAATTATTATGCTTCCAGGATCAGGCGGTTTCACCGACCCTGGGTAAGAATAGGATTCTACAACTCCTGGGCTTATAACAGTTTGTTTTTTGATCCATGGGATCCGTTCGGTCCATATGGTGGAATTGGAGGATCTTATTTTAGTGCAGGTTTTGGCACTCCGCTTTTCAATGCAGGATTTGCTAATATGGGCTGGAATAACTGGGGCTGGAGGAACAGCTATTGGAATCCGGTTTGGAATAATTGGGGTTGGAACAATAACTGGTATGCAGGCTCCTGGGGCTGGGGAGGCGGTTGGAATCCATATTGCCCAACATTGTATGGAGGTGGATTTGGCTATGGTCCTGGATATGTGAATAATGTTTTGGTTGTAAATACCTACAGTCAGCAGAGCAATCCTAAAGGATCTTACTACGGATCAAGAAGAGCTGGTTCTACTTCCAGTTCAGTAAAGGGCGTCAGGACCAATCCGCGAGCTGAAGTTGTATCAAACGAAAGATTGAGTTCCGCTGTGCGTATACAGGATAATGCTCTAAGGTCTGATGCTCTAGCCAAAAACAGCACTGTGCGCAGGTCGCCAAGAAGAACGGATGTAAGGCAGGATGATCTGGCTGTTTCAAGATGGTCTGAGAGACCAGGACGTACATCAGTGCTAGATGGCAGAGAAAGAGGGCAGTCTTCAGTATCTCGCCGAAAAGGTCAGAGGCCAAGCAGAATGTCTGTAAGTCCTCAAAATTTAAAAAGGTCAGAGGCAAGTACTTCTCGTTTTGACAGGTCTACGGAGAGGCCGTCAGTAAGGAGCAGGCAATCAGAAACACACCGATCAAACAGCAGATACCAGGGACAATCGTCTCCAAGATTTGATAGGTCTACGCCGAGCAGATCGTATAACAGCAGAAGTAATTCTCCTACTATGCCAAGCAGGTCGGCAAGCCCATCAAGGTCAAGCAGCCCTAGCAGGTCTTCGTCTGGTGGATCTTCACCTAGAAGAAAAGGATAAATAAATATTAAAAGGGTGGTGAATAATGCCACCCTTTTTTTGTCTAAAACGATTAAATCCACAGATATGCGGAATCTTATCAGTCTCATAGCCATACTATGCCTCTCACTTTCATTGGCCGGCCAATCTTTAACAGATGCCTTGAGATATTCAAACCTGATTCAAGGAGGTACTTCACGGGTAATCGGGACAGGCTCATCTTTTGGATCCATGGGTGGTGATTTTGGTGTCCTAGGAATAAATCCTGCCGGCATTTCTGAATTCAAGACGAGCGAGCTCATGTTCAGCTTTTCCTTTAATGGGGGTGAGACACGCTCTTCCTTGGAAAATAACACATTTGTAAGTACAGGACATGCCAATGAACCACGAATTGAAAACCTGGGTATCGTGTTCAGTGCGCGTCCAAGAGGAGCTGGCCTTGTCACAAATAATCTGGCTATCGGATTTACCCATTATAATAACTACAATCAGGATTTTAATTATGAAGGATATAGTAAGGGTTCGATCACAGAGCGCTTTGCCGAGAGAGCAAATGGTAGGGATCCCGACTTTTTCGATCCCTTTGAATCTCAGCTGGCCTGGGAGACAGGTGCCTTATTTGATTTTGATGGAGACCTTGTATATGAAACAGATTTCGATACCATCCAGGATGTGTATAAATCACAATCTGTGAGCAGGTCTGGTCGTATTAATGAATTATCTATCGCCTGGGCAGGCAAGTTTGATAAGGACTTGAGTTTGGGTGTGGCTATAGGCATACCGTTTATTAGTTTTGAAGAGGATAAGATTTACCGTGAAGAAGACCTGGATGACAGGACACCATTTTTCAATGAACTTGAGTACGGCGAGCGTCTGGCTACATCTGGAACGGGCTTTAATTTCAAAATTGGCCTGGGCTATGTTCTCGAAAAGACTCTTCGATTCGGGCTGGCTTATCAGAGTCCCACGTATTACAGCTTGGATGATAATTACTTTACCATTTTAAATTACTCATTTACAGACTCGGAAGGGCGCCAGGAATTTGAAAGTGGTTCGCCGGATGGTCGATTTAACTATAAACTTACGACACCATCCAGGCTCACAATGAGTGTTGGAACTCTTTTTAAATCGGACGCCGTCAAAGGATTTGTAAATTTTGATGCGAACTACCTTAACTATACAGCCAATCAATTTGACTTTACTGTGGATAATAATGATCCCAGTGAAGCTGAGTTTGAAAGAGAGGTCAATACCGAGATCGATCAACAATTGCAATCTGTCTTCAATTTCAATATTGGAGGCGAGATCGCTTTTGAGAGAATCCGTCTCAGAGCTGGAGTAGGTTTATTAGGGTCGCCATATGCCGTGGACAATGCTTTTGATTTTAGCAATGTCTATTCCCTAGGATTTGGATACAGAGCTAACAGAATATATTTTGATGTTGCTTATCAATACAGAACTCTAACAGAAGGTTACATTCCTTACCAGGTTTTGGACCAAAAAAGGCTACAGAATATAGATAACGAGACTACATTTACCAAACTTAGTTTTACTGTTGGCTTTAAAATCTGATAGTATTACTGCAAAGTATTTTACAAAACGGAAAGATAGCATATGATAATTAGACGGTTATATATTTTCATTAAATCATGATTAGTTGAAAACCATGTCTGACAGCCAAATGAGCTGTTATATGATATAGGGTCCTGGTGACTTAACTTTCAAGTTTAATTTTAACCAGAAAGTGAGTATGCTTGAAATCACATGGGTGTCAGGAGAAGAATTCAAATTGATTATTGGTGGTAACAAGGTTCACATCGACAAAAACATCTTTGAATAAAAGGATGCCACAGTCACCTTTAGCTTTGAAGGTTTGGATAAGCACTTTGGATTGTTCATAGATTACAGGCAGTGGGATTTAATAAAAAAATGGAGGTATTTGTTATTTTTATACAAAGACCTCTTCAATGAGATTATCTGACCTTAAGTATCTGGCGGCCTATATTGTGCCTATACTTGTCTACCTTGGTGTCATGCAGGGTGGCATTCTCACTTATGGTGCTGTTATTTTTGCTTTTATTATTGTTCCTTTAGCGGAGCCATTTCTCACACAAAGCACCAACAATCTTGATGAAGAGACTCGATTAAAAAAAGCAGATTCTCTATTCTTTGAATTTCTTCTCTATTTAAACATTCCAGTAGTATTTTATTTGTTGTTTTTACTGTCTACCAGGGTAACAGATGGCATATATACAACAAATGAGTTGACAGGCCTTCTTTTATCCAATGGTGCTCTGCTGGCATCCTGCGGCATCAATGTAGCTCATGAGTTGGGCCATAAAGATGAATGGTGGGGTAGATACAGTTCTGTATTTCTGCTTATACCATGCCATTACACACATTTTCACCTGGAACATAATTTAGGACACCATAAGAATGTGGCTACCGACAAGGATCCGGCCACTGCGCGTAGGAATGAGATATTATATGCATTCTGGATTAGGTCCGTCGTAGGATCATACGTCAATGCCTGGAAGCTAGAAAGCAAGCGATTGGGGCAGGAAAACAAATCTGTATTGAGATTAGACAACAGGATGATCATTTATACATTCCTGCAACTGATTTATATAAGTGCCTTGTTTATTTTTTTCAGCACCACAGCTGCTCTTATAATCATAGCTAGCGGTATTCTGAGTTTCTTGTTTCTTGAGACCATCAATTACGTTGAACACTATGGCTTGTTTCGCAAAAGACTTGATTCCGGAAGGTATGAAAGGGTGCAGCCCTGGCATTCGTGGAATAGTAACCATCACTTGGGGAGAATTATATTGTATGAATTAACGCGCCATTCGGATCATCATTTCCTGGCCAACAAGAAATATCAATTGCTCGAGCACCATCAAAGTTCTCCGCAATTGCCATACGGTTACCCGACATCCATGCTGATATCGATGGTGCCACCTTTATGGTTTAAAATAATGAACCGAAGGTTAGAAGAATTCAGTGTGAGTAGCGCTTAGATTATTTCCTGCTCAAAAATACTTTTCAGCATAGACAGTGTTATCAGATAGGTGGGTTTGACACCACCAATACCCAAGCCGCCTGATGCAAGAGTTGAACCTGTTTCCAGAGGGTTGTCAGATGCGTAATAGGCATATCTGAGCTGAACTTTTTCATTAACACTTTTTCGTATACGCGATGCAGCTTGTATTGCTTTCTGATAATGTGCACCTTCCATTTCAAGCCCTATGCAGTGCCATGATGACTTCAGAAAATAGCGTAAGATATCTTTGTTTTGAAGAGAGGTGCCCAGAACAGTAATCATGGGCCCGCTGTACACCTTCAATCCACTGTTTTCAAAACAAGATGCATCAAATCTATTGTCAAATGGATAATTGTCTGCACTGCCTTCAAATATGTGAGCATCAGGTACCATGATATCGCCATTTTTACCCTCCAGGATGCCGGCCTTGCCCATAATATTTATGGATTGAATATTGATAGGTATTCGCTCGTCAGCTTTCTCAAAGGGCTTGAGCAGTTCATCCATCAATTCATAAGCCTGTTCTCCAAAAGCATAATCGAAGACTATCAGTACCTCGTTGCCTAGTTTCCTCTTGCCAAAACATTCGGAAAGTTCCTGGGGGAGCATATCTTTTTCAATTTGGGCGCAATCGAATATTTGACATCCGATATTCACACCATAATCGTCTGCTACAGTGGTCATACCTCTTGAGTAGGCAAATTTTTCCACCTTTTTCCGCAGTGCTCCTCTTTCATCAAGAGACAGGCTCTCCGCTATTTCAAAAAAGTCTTTCTTTTTATCCACTACGGCGACTGCAAACAAGCTGTTCATCACACTGTGCAGATTGGCGCTTATGATGTGAATGGGTCTATCGAGAAGGCCATTTTTTTCCAGACTGGACTTTACGCTGTGAGCCCATTGGGATCCGAATATATGGTGACCTATTTTTTCACGGAGGGTAGATGAAAAGCTTATTTCCCTGTCAGCCTGCTCAAGAAATTCATCTATACTTTTTTTGCCTAACCAGTAAACGATCCAAAACAGATCATTGGCTTTTTCGGCTTCGTCAAATTTGATATAGGCTTCTGCTGTCTCGGCATAGGTACGCCCTATTAATGTGCTTAGATAGGTAAAGCCTATTTTAGCATCGAAATCTTCCTTATTCCTTATCTTTTTAACAATCTCTTCGAGTTTAAGCCAGTCCCTTTTATAGCGGCCTCTGTGGTCAAGAGCGTTGCTTCTGATTTTTTCAGCTTCATTATACATGAAGGTAAGGTGGGTGAGGACATCATAAATATCACTTCTGCCACGCGTCATTTCAATGTACATCTGCTCTTTATCGATCCTGTAGCAGTTTCTTCTTCTTTTGGCGGGTATTATGGCTTCATTGGGGGAGTTTTCGTAGCCTTCCCTGGAAATCAGTTTTATAAAAGTGCATTCTTCGATGCCTTGTGGAAGCCTTTGAAACACATACAGCAGTCCATTGAGTTCAAGTTTTTCGCGGTCAGCTATACTTCCATATATTTCGGGCTTCAGCTCCAGTAAAGATTTTATAATAGCTTCGCCGGATATTCCCAGCGGCTTATAGGATCCCCGTATGAAGAGGTGTCGCATGGCAATATAAAGCCTTTCAATAGCAGCTCTCGAAATCTGAGCGCGACTCAGTTTGGAAGTAATTCCGTTCTTTTCTGTTGATGATGCCAATGGTGACGTTTAATCTAATAACTATGCAATAATTGAACCAACCGTATGTAATTTATCTGATAAAAGGCTGCCAGCGGGCAAAAGCGTTAAATCCAACTTAAAGTCAAAAGGCCTGAAATTTTTGACTTAGTATTTTAGTTTTGAAAAATAAACTATGAGAACATTCATTTTATTCCTCGGGCTATCGATAATCAGCTTTTCTGCGGATGCCCAAATTGGCAAATTCCTGGATAAGGTCAACAAGTCTGAATTGGGAAAAAAAATATTGGGAGGTGATGAACTTGATATTTCAGGTGGGTTGAAGGAAGCCTTGCAGGTGGGTGTCGAAGAAGCTGTCAATCGTTTGTCTGCTGAAGACGGCTATCTCGAAAGCCCCTATAAAATTATTCTGCCGGAGGAAGCCAGGAAGGTTGTGGATAAACTCAAGAAAGTTCCGGGATTCAGCGATGTAGAAAGGAACCTCGTCGAGAAGATGAATGCCGCTGCGGAATCAGCAGCCAAGAAGGCGACACCTATATTTACCGATGCCATCACGTCCATGTCATTCGAAGATGCCAGGAAAATACTGTTTGGTAAGGAAGATGCTGCTACGCGTTATCTTGATGCGAGTTCAAGGCAAAAGCTTTACGAAGCTTTTTTGCCGGTTATACAGGATGCACTAGATAAAGTGAATGCACTTACTTATTGGAAGTCGATAGTAGAAAAGTATAACAGTTTACCATTCACATCAGCAGTAAATTCGGAGTTGGATAATCATGTCAACAATAAGGCTTTGGATGGCTTGTTTTCATTGATTGAGAAAAAGGAGCAGAGAATCAGAATTGATGTTTCCGAAAGGACAAGTCCCTTGTTGAAGGATGTTTTTGCACAAATTGACTGATAAGTCATTTGCTAGGTAGAAAATAATGAGTCTAAATATTCATTATTATAGATAATTTAGTGTCCCAGCTGTTTTTTCAGTTCAAATACTGAATCAAACACAGTATATTTGGACAACTTTAATCAACCCGAAACCCAATACTCACAAAATATTTGATTATGAAAAATGTGCTTAGTTGCTTGGTTGTACTTTTAGCGGTTCTGCCACTATCAGCTCAGGAAGAAGGGGCTCTTCTTGGCGACCTATTAAATATACAACCTGTCGAATTCAATGATGAAGGAACAGAAGAAGAATTGGCTGAATATGATAAGGCATTGGAAGACGAGAAGGCAAAGATGGAAGATCAGCTCACCAAGTTAAACGATGATTATAAAAAAGAAATAGCTGATAACATCGATAATTTCAACAAGGTTCTTGAAGAAACAGATGAGAAAGCTGTAGCCAATGAGAAACAAGCTATGATCACACGAGTCAGGACGATGACTATGTCCCTAAAGAAAAATAAGAAAGATGTAGTTCAGGAATTCAAGAATAATATGATCCTCGAAATCAGAAAGCTTCCTCTGAAAGCGCAACAAAAGAGGGAAAAGATTATTGATCAGATCAGAATGGAGCATTTCGATAAATTTGATAAGGAATACGAAGCCAACATGAGGGTGTTGGAGACCTTTAAGAAAACCAAGCACCTCATCAAAAAAGATCCTGAGCCTGAGACAGATATGGGCAGCGAGTCTGGTGAATAAGTGTTTAATTAATTAAGAAAAAATAAAGGGGCATGGTTTAATCGACTGTGCCCTTTTTAAATGGCACAAATCTGAAGATTCCGAAGCTTTCTTTTTCGTAGCTTTCTTCACCAGTCTTT
>RFSX01000061.1 GCA_009923745.1 Chitinophagia bacterium | reverse complement strand
AGTAAGTCGTTGTGCTGCTTGGGGTTTCTTTTTATGGGTACAACATAGGTACAACATCTGGTTCCTTTCTTGCCCATATTTTTATTTCTCTATTTAGGCATATAGCTTGTTTAACAAACTTGATATGCTCTTATATCGTAGAGTAAATAGCGTGAAATAATAGTGCACGCTCAATAAAAAGCCTCTGATTTTTATATTTACTATATACTTTGGGGAAACTCCGCAGATCCGGAAAATAATTTCAAAAAAAACTATAACCAAAAGAACGCGTAAATTGTCAGTATAGGATAAAACAGAAAATGCAGATGAGGCGGCCCTTCCACATGAATATTTTTAAAGATTATAGTGCTTTAAACTTATTGCTTATTATTTTCCTGACTTTCCCTTGGACTTCTTGTTCCGATACTTCGGAGAATACAAAGTCTGTTACTTTGTCCCCATATGAGGATATGATACTCATACCAGGGTCCGACTCCAGTATTATTGGATCAAATAAATTCCTACCCCAGGAATCACCCATTCGCTATCACAAAGTAAAGTCCTTTTACATGGACAAGCATCCAGTTACAGTAGCTCAATTTGAAAAGTTTATATCCAGCACCGGCTACAAAACAGAAGCCGAAAAATTTGGGGATGCCGGGGTTTTTGACCTGGCAGACCTGAAATGGAAACTCATCCCGGGAGCCTATTGGAAACATCCATTTGGAAAAGGACTGCCAGCTGCCGTCAATGATCACCCGGTTACCCAGGTTTCTTGGAATGATGCTGTTGCATATTGCAGCTGGGCTGGAAAACGGTTGCCTACGGAAGTCGAATGGGAACATGCCGCCCGCAATGCAGGGAAAATCAATGACAATATCTACCCGTGGGGGAATGATGATATAAAAGATGGCAACGATTACAAAGCCAATGTCTGGCAAGGACTCTTTCCTGCAGTAAATCGCGTTGAAGATGGCTACCAGTTTACATCTCCGGTAGGTGCTTTTGGAGAAAGCGAGCTGGGACTTCAGGATATGGTCGGCAATGTCTGGGAATGGTGCCAGGATTGGAAACTTCCTTATGGAATTGATACTTCAGATTTTGAAGCCAATGATCTGAGCGAAAAAGCTATGAGAGGTGGTTCATTTCTCTGCGAACCATCCTGGTGTCACGGTTACCGCGTATCGGCTCGCAGCGGAAGCACAACCGAAACAGCACTCTTCCATCTCGGTTTCAGATGTGTGCTGGATGTTGATGATAATTAATGCCTAAAACAATCTGAAATAGTCAGCCTATTATTTATACCTCGGTTTAAGTATTAAGTACAATGAACTGAGTACTTGATATTTTGTACTTACTACTTAGTAGTCTGTACCAGAAACTAGCTGGCAAAATATATATACATGAATATTACCGTCACAACCACGGCTCCGCCTACATAATAGACCTTGCTCCAAGGTCTGATATCAACCGCTTTCTTATACTCAAGCACATAAGCATCTTTTCTTGGATACAGTTTACCTATGATCAACATGATAGCCACATTAAGTACAAATAGTAATGCCATGACATGAAGGAAGTGAGGATAGGCCGTAGCCTCTATCACAGTCAGTTGATCGGCATCGGTGATACCTTTCTTAGCTGCTTCAATAATATTTGGTTTGAGTAAGAATTGGGATATCGTATACAGGATAACACCAGAAAGAATGCCAATCTTAGCTGCAATTGCCGGCACTCGTTTTGTCAGGTATCCCACAAGAATAATGGTAAAAATAGGAATAGAATAACACCCGTTAACTTCTTGCAAATATCCGAATAGACCGGCAGGGGCATTAGCAATCAATGGAGCAATACACATGGAAAGTAAAGCCAATACAATTCCGAAAGATTTACCTGCCCGCACAACCTGTTTCTCTGTGGCATCTTTCTTAATGTACTGCTTGTATATGTCAACGCCGAAGAGAGTTACTGAACTGTTCAATGCGGAGTTGAAGGAACTCAGTATGGCACCAAACAATACCGCAGCAAAAAAACCTACAAGCGACGCTGGCAACACACGTCTTACCAAGGTGGGATACGCCTGGTCGGGATTTGTGAGCTCATCACCAAACAAGTGAAAGGCAATAATACCTGGTAAGACGACAATGAGTGGGCCAAGAATCTTGATAAAGGCAGCCAGCATCAAACCCTTTTGTCCTTCCTTTAGGTTTTTGGCAGCCAGCGCTCTCTGAATAATTGCCTGATTGGTCCCCCAATAAAACAATTGGACCAACATCATACCGGTAAATATCGTAGCAAAAGGAACTGTATTGGTGGGTCCACCTATAGAATTAAACTTATCCGGATTTGATTCGAACAGTGTTGAAAGACCTTTGAGAATGCCTTCACCATCACCTATCGCCGCCAGACCAAAAATTGGTATCATCAAACCCCCGATCAGCAATCCAACGGCATTGATAGTATCTGAAACAGCTACCGCCTTGAGACCACCAAATACAGCATATATAGATCCTACAATCCCGATAGTCCATACTGTTCCCCAAAGAGCTGTCGTCTCACTGATGCCCAATTGCTTGGGTACATCAAACATTGTGTTGACAGCGAGGGCGCCTGAATACAAAACAATGGGAAGAAGCACAACGACATAGCCACTCAAGAATAAGCCAGAGGTCAGGGTTTTGGTGAATGTATCGTACCTGTCCTCAAGAAACTGTGGAACGGTTGTAAGTCCGCCTTTAAGGTATCGCGGCAAAAGGAATACTGCCGTCACAACCATTGCTATAGCGGCAAGGGTTTCCCAGGCCATAACCAGTATACCCTCCGTAAAGGCCTGTCCGTTCAATCCAACAATTTGTTCCGTCGACAGATTGGTCAGGAGCAGGGATCCTGCTATAACCGTCGCCGTGAGGCTACGCCCTCCAAGGAAATACCCATCAGAGGTGTTCTCATCAGTTTTTAGTGTGGAGATATAAGCAATTACGGCTACCAGCAATGTGAAGCCTATGAAACTGATTATGGTCATCGTCTCGTGTTCTTTTGAATAGTGTAAAACATAAATATAAGCCCCTGTTACGAATAATCCGAAAATTAAAATTTGAAAGCATCCCCATTAATAAAGGCATACTCAATGAAGCATTTTTGACAGAAGATATGATATCGGAGGCCTACACGATCGCGCTTGCTAGACAAGAACTGCATAATCTTGTATTTCAACTAAATGTCCGCAATGATTATTTTGGATTTGCTTCCATATCTTTCGAGCGATTCAAAGTTCGAATGGACCTGGCGGGTGTTAATATTCACAATTATAGGAAACCTGGCACCGTCTAATCAGGGATGCGGAATGCGCAGTTATGAAAATGGATGAAGAAGGCCTCCCTGTTGAAAAAGTATACAATACACTCAAGAAAGTAAGTATATTCAGATCATTGTTTGAAGAAGAACTTCAGGAGCTTTCAAAAAGGACACACCCGATTGAGCTGAGTCGTATAACAGAAGAACGTAAACAGGCCAACCAGGATGTGGATTTAAAAGACGGTAATATGCTTGAAAAAAATAAGGGCTACCATATTCAAATGATGCATTAAGACATATATGAAATCAGCTTGGTTTAAAATAATAGAAAGCCCTACTGCGGTCCATTTTTGGTACAGCTCTGTCCTGCTGTCGAGTATCTTCTTGATTGCATGCAATCAGGATTCGTCACAAAGTACGCCCAGCAAGCCCAACACTGAAATGGCAGCACTTCTAAAATTGCATCACAGCAATATTGACCCTCTTAAAGTTGACTATCATCTTAACACGCAAAGGGCTGAAGCCATCAAGAACAATATTAAGAATGCCCGTAATGAAAGAGAAAAGTTCGCACTCGAGGCACAATACGCCTATGAGTTATTCCTGGGTGGCAAAACAGAAGAGGCGATCATAAGTTTGGAGACTCTAAGGTCACAATTTGAGGATATGAACATGCCTCCTGCTCAAACATATAACTTGAGACAACTTTTGGGTCTGGCCTATTTTAGATTGGGAGAGCAACAAAATTGCATCAAAAATACCTCACCCAATTCCTGTATTATTCCTATCCGGGATGATGGTATATACAATGTAAGAAATGCCTCCGAGACAGCTATTTCCATATTCTCACTAATGCTGCTTGAACGTCCGGATGATCCTGAAACAAAATGGCTTCTCAATATCGCCTACATGACTCTTGGAGAATATCCCGATCAGGTTCCAGAAGCCTGGCTGATAGAGCCTGAAAGCTTTGAAAAAGACAGCCCCATTGAAGCCTTTGAAAATCTCAAACTCCAATCAGGTTTAGGACAAAGAGGACTCGCTGGAGGCGTTTGCCTCGAAGATTTTAACAATGATGGTTTGCTGGATATATTTACGTCATCCTGGGGAATTGATGATCAACTTAAATACTTCATCAATGACGGAAAAGGCAGCTTCACAGATGCTTCAAGTCAGACTGGGCTTGAAGGCATTACAGGAGGCCTTAATATGATACATGCCGATTATAATAATGACGGGTATCCAGATATTCTGATCCTCAGAGGTGCCTGGTATGGCAGTGAAGGGACCATTCCGAATTCTTTATTGAAAAATAATGGTGACGGGAGTTTTACCGATGTGACTAAAGAATCAGGACTCCTCTCTTTCTATCCTACACAAACGGCTTGCTGGGCCGATTTTAATAACGACGGCTGGATTGACTTGTTTATCGGCAATGAAACAACCCAGGGAGCTGTGTTTCCATGTGAGCTTTACCTGAATAATGAAGGTCATTTCACGAATGTCATAGCTGGATCAGGCCTGGAAAATATTCGTGGCCTTATCAAAGGCGTTTGCGCAGGAGATATTGACAATGACGGGCTAGCCGATATTTACATATCAATGGTGGGTTCTCCAAACAGCCTTTTCAAAAATATGAGCAATGCGCAATCTCCTTCCGAAATAAAATTCAAGGATGTAACAAAGGCTTCATCTGTAACAGATCCAATAGCCAGTTTTCCCTGCTGGATGTGGGATTATAATCATGACGGCTGGAATGACATTTTTGTCGCACCATTTAATAATATGCAATACAGGGCCGCAGAAGCACTGAGTGATTATTTTAGCGGCGAGAATCCCGAATCCTGTCATATTATAATATATCAAAATCTGGGCAATGGTGGTTTTCAAAAGTTAACAGCCGATGAGATTTCCGAAGAACCTGTTTTTGCAATGGGCGGCAACTATGGTGATGTAGATAATAACGGATACCTCGACTTCTATCTGGGCACCGGAACACCCAATTATAGTGCGCTTGTTCCAAACAAATTATTTATAAATAATTCTGCTAAGGGATTTACGGATGCCAGCTATTCCAGCCGGCTTTCGCATGTCCAAAAAGGTCATGCCATTGCTATCGGAGATATTGACAATGATGGTGACCAGGATATATTTCATGTTATTGGTGGCGCTTTTGAAGGAGATGTCTATACAGATGCCCTTTTTCTGAATTCACTTCAGCCTAATGATAACTTTCTAACCATTATTTTGGAAGGGAAACAGGCGAACCGGTCAGCCATTGGAGCAAGGATTACTGTCGATGGTAAAGATAAAAATGGTAAAACTGTAAAATTTTACCATACTGTCAGTACGGGTGGAAGTTTCGGAAGCAGCAGTCTCAGGCAGGAAATTGGATTGGGCCCTATTGTCAGTGATATCTCCATAGAAATTACCTGGCCTGACAGCAGCTTAAGCAAAACCACATACACAGGCATTCAAAAGGGAAGCCATATAAAAATTATACAAGGTGAAGAAAAGCATCAATTGCTGGAATTAAAAAAGATTCCACTTTCACAAAAATCAAGTTCATAGATTATTGTACAAAACAAATACTGGGATAGACAGATTTCAAAATATAATATGCGATCTGGCGCCTATAAGCTTATGTGGGCTGGTATCCAATAGCTGGGTGGGCTGATGAAGCTCAAGACACTGTTACAGATCATTCCACCTTGGTGCAGGGAGCTAAGGGCATATCTAATGAATCCATGGTTTTTGTAACCCAAAGTTGGGGACCCGATTATGCAGATCGTAAAGCCTATGATTACGGAGATGGTCCAAAGAAAGCACCGGATTTATAGTAAGATGTGAAAAAGCGGGTAGTGCTGAATACAAGTATCTAGTAGAAATCAACCAAGCCAACCTTAATGCTTCATCTGTATTGACTACAAACTCATCTTACTCGATTCAACTTACTTCTAACGGTACTGACACATGTGATATAAATTTTGGATTTTATTTGCCTTTATGCCAAATCATATATACCAATGGCTTTAACCGCTGCAAGCGATTAAATTAATCTGTACTACTTCCTCCTTTCATACGACTGCTTATCAGGTAAGCAAGGCGTAAAAACAGAACCAGGCTCAAGGCTGCAAACATGAGATATTCTTCATTTCTTCCAATGGCTGCTTTAAAATATGATCTGAAAAAGATCAGCCATATCCACCAGCCACCAATAAGATGAAGTCGATTCCAGGTTTTTTGAGATAATTTGTTTTTGAAATACGGAAATGTGGTCAACGCCATCATATACATGAATACATAAGCCAGGCTTCCACCCATTAAAGCTTTTCTGGCAGCCAAATCAAAGACAGGATGAAACTGAAATTGCAATAAGCCCAGGAAAATGAGATGCGCCGAATGAAACACCATGAAGCTCAGACCCATATGAGGCCTGTATTTAACCAGATCAGCCGTCCATGATGCCTTGATAAAGCAGGCTAGCGAACTAGCCATAAAAGCTAAAGAGAAAAACAAAGCCGCCAGCTTTGCTGCCCAGGCTATAAAAACACGCAGGCAATCTTCTGTATAATAATTGCTCAAGAAAAATGCTGCCAAGAGTCCTATCAGAAAGAACTCAACAAGAATTAATCGGAGATATGATTTTGTCATAGTAAAATATAAAAAAAGAAGGCCTCCTCAGAGACCTTCTTGATATTCTTATATACTAGGCTGCCGAATGTCTGTTGATCGCCATCGCAAAGCTGATAGGTACAAGCACCATAGTGAGGAATATAAAGTCTTCACCAGGCAAGCTGACTGTTGGGGCCAGGTTATCAACGATGATGACCAAAAGTATAGGCACAAGACCTATTATCGTTCCCCAAAACATCATACCCAGACCCGTACTTTCTCTGGTGGCACTATCTGCTCCTTTATACCTTTTAATCATCTTCAAAATGGCCCAGCCAAAATAGAACAGGATGAACAAGAGGAAAAGCATGTCCATTGTTGTATTAAGCATACTTGAAGAGGTAGGATCAAATACTTCCAATACCAGTATGATCAAAGACAATAGAACCGGAGGTCCGAAAAGAATCATATTGGCATTTTTCTTGTCGAGGAAAGGATCCTTATCAGGGTAGTTGAGAAGGAATGCAACAAGAAATGCGAAGGCCAGTAGTACAAAGGTAAATCGGACTGTTCCAACAAAATCTCCGAGTGCATCTGCTTCTATATAAGGGCCACCCAGGAAACTGGACCCGAATCCGAGAGCGAAGAAAGCAAACATAAGTGATGCCCAAGTCTTATTTTTACTATAGGCCCAAAGAGCCATGAGCACAAATATGAGGCCCACTGTCCATCCAAGACGATTACCCAACAAATCCTTGGCAGGTTGGGATGCATAGGTCAATGTGTAGCTTACTTCTTCTCCATTCCTATCCGAAACGAAGGTACGTGTATCCCCTACTTTTGCTCTTGAAAAGCTATCCCAAGTTTTGGGGTCTCGTACATCCATACCATTGACCGTCTTCACCTGATCCCCTACCATCATACCTGCCTCTGCCGCAGGACTGTCAGCTTCTACCTTGGTAACCTGGTAATCATTGCTTTCGTAGCCGAGATAGGTGTAGTTTTTGAAATCGAGATATCCCATGAATCCCAGGATAATAAACAGCACAGCCAGTACATACACCAACTGGGTGTGGATTGGTTTGATCGTAGACATTTTCGTTTGTTTTAGTTAGTTAAATACGTAATACGTTCTAAAATACTGAATTCTAGTGAATTACATATATAACCAGCTTATTGATTCCAACGAAAAATATTTCAAACCAGGCTGTATAAATTATTAAACTCTTAAGGAGTAGACCTTTCGTAGGCGAATCCTCCGGATTTGTTCTGTCCCCAGGATGTAAACCTAATATCCAAGTACACATCTTCATCTATAAGATGCAAGACAAGATCCTTGCCCACAACTTCTTTAGGTTCACCAACAGCTTGTCTAAAAGGGCTGAAACTCAAGCTTGTCAAGTCAGATGTGCGGCCAAGAGCCCATTCTGTGCCCAGGGG
>RFSX01000007.1 GCA_009923745.1 Chitinophagia bacterium | reverse complement strand
AAAAACTTAGACTGCCGGGCTTATTTATTAGCTATTAATTAAGTTTAGATTTATACTATGGAGTATTTATTTTTTAAAAGTTTGCACATCATAAGCATGGTGGCTTGGTTTGCAGGTCTATTCTATCTGGTACGCTTGTTTGTTTATCACCGCGAAGCCTTCGACCTACCGGAAGTGGAAAAACGCGTTCTGACCCAGCAGTATCATATCATGGAGAGTCGCCTGCACCGCATAATTTGCCAGCCGGCCATGATCATAACCTGGCTTTTTGGACTGCTGATGATATATTCCAATGGCCTGGAATGGTTGGCTTCCAATCCATGGCTTCATGTCAAGCTGGTACTTGTAATTATATTAACCGTTTACCATCTTCGAAATCCTTATATCATTTCAGCCCTGCAAGAGGAAAAAAGTACCATGAGTTCTTTCCAATTCAGGCTGTATAATGAAATCCCCACCATTGTATTATTAGGATCTGTAATCCTTGCTGTCTACAAGAATTTATCAAATTTTGCCTATACCTTTGGAGGGATGCTCCTTTTTTCCATAGTGCTCTTTTTATTTGCACGATGGTATAAAAAGCTCCGAACTAAAGACTAAAACTTATATGAAGAAATTTGCCCGGATTCTTGTTTACTTTCTTGTAGGCATAATCATCCTATCATTAATCAGCATGTTCCTGTCACCTAAAAAACTACGGGTAGAGGTGGAACAATCCATACAAGCTCCTGCCAACATATGTTTCACCCTGGTTGAGGATCTTTCACGATGGACATTATGGTCGCCCTGGGCCGAACTTGACAGCAATATTGTTTACGCCTATTCGGCCAATACTTCTGAAGTGGGAGCTCGTATGCATTGGAAAGGCAATGAAGCTGTAGGGGAAGGCTGGCAAACCATGACAGCAAGACGTAAAGCCGACTCGATACAATACTCCCTGGAATTTAAAGGCTGGGACGGGCTGGCATATACGAATATGTATTTCCAGGAACTCAATGATAAAACCATGGTGCGTTGGACCTTTGATGGATCCAATACTCCTTTCCCTTTAAGGCCCTTGAATCTTATTGGCAAGTCCGAATTGAAGAAGAGTCTTGAAAAAGGCCTGATTAATCTTAAGCGTCTTGCCGAAGACCGCGCAAATCAAAAAATATACCGGGGCTTTCAGATAAAAGAAACAGAATTAACTTCGAAAAACTATATCCTGAATCGTAAAACGGTAGCTCTTGAAAACATTCAGCAATTCTACACCCAGAACCTCGGCTCCTTGTTTGCCAAGATCCAATCAGAAGGCCTGAGTCTTGATGGCATGCCCAGCGGCTTATTTTACAGCTACGGTGTTCAATTAGGAAAAACGGATATGGCAGCAGCCATCCCCATTCAGGAAGATCTGGATATCAGAGGAGTCAACACAGTAAGTCTGGAACCTGGAAGAGTTGTTCAAGTGGATTATCACGGAGACTATACAGGGCTTGAAAATGCTCACAAAGCCATCGATGAATATTTGACCGATTACGGCCTGGAATATGCCTTTCCGATAGTCGAAGAATACATGACCGATCCGGGTGAAGAGCCCGATCCATCGAAATGGCTGACACGGATCACCTATTACCTAATACACGAATAGATGCCTTTATTAAGCTTTTTTGTTTTCATTTGGCTCAGCTGTTTGACGACCTCGGTTTTACACGATTTTCATGTCAGCAAAACTGAAATACACTACAAATCTGAAATCGAATCACTTCAACTCAGCGTTCACGTCTTCATTGATGACCTGGAACTTGGTCTTACCCCCTATTCAGAACACGAATTAAATCTGCTCACAGAAAAGGAACATCCGGATTCGGATTCTCTCATTAGCATTTATTTTAATGAGGTTTTCAGCTTTAGTGTTGACGGTCAAGAAATAAGTCCTTTATATCTGGGAAAGGAAATAAGTGATGACTTTCAGGGCGCCTGGTGTTACCTTGAACAGGAACATCTGGCGAGCTTTGATCAAATGGAAATAAAAAACACCCTGCTTTGCGAAATATATGACGATCAGAAAAACATTGTAAGTTTTAAAGTAGACAACAAAAGAAAGGCTTTTAACATTCTTGATAAAGAGGATTCAGAATTGACAATAAATCTTGAGTAAGATATTTCAGAATATTATCATTTTCCCCATACGGGTTTACCAGAAAATCATATCGCCCCTATTGGGCCCGACATGTCGGTACCAGCCCAGTTGCTCACACTACATGATTGGAGCCATAAAGGAATGGGGTGTTTTGAAAGGTGTATTTTTAGGACTGAAAAGAATTGGCCGGTGTCACCCATGGGCCGGTTCCGGATATGACCCGGTACCCAAAAAAAATAAAGATGCTTAGAAGACCACGTAGAAACAGAAAAAGCGAGAGTGTAAGGAAGCTTGTAAGAGAAAACCTCTTGACCGCCAATGATCTGGTTATGCCGCTTTTCCTTGTAGATGGTGAGAATAAAAAGGAAGATATTCCTTCGCTACCTATGGCGCAGCGCTACTCCATAGATACAATGCTTGAAGAGATAGAAGATTGCATTTCGTGGGGGCTGCATGCCTTTATTGTATTTCCTAAGATCGATGACGCCCTTAAGGACAAGACAGCTTCCCATGCACTTGATAAGAGTAGCTTTTACCTTGAAGCTGCCCGCAAGATAAAGTCAAGATTTCCTCAGATCACTTTGATAAGTGATGTTGCTTTGGACCCTTACAATTCAGATGGTCATGATGGCATAGTTCAGGACGGTGTTATAGTCAATGATGCCACACTGAAAGTCCTTGAACAAATGGCGGTACTGCAGGCAGAGGCTGGATTTGATATCATTGGACCTTCAGATATGATGGATGGCCGTATAGAAGCAATACGTCAAGCCCTGGATCTCGCTGATTTTCATGATGTATCCATTATGTCATATACCGCAAAATATGCTTCAGCATTCTACGGCCCCTTTCGGGATGCACTGAATTCTGCCCCGGTTGAGGACAGTTCCATACCCTCTCATAAAAAATCCTATCAGATGGACCCTGCCAACAGCAGGGAAGCCCTCATAGAGGCAGAACTGGATACCATAGAAGGTGCAGACTTCCTGATGGTAAAGCCCGCTATTCACTACCTTGACATCATCGCTCATATCAACGATGAATTTGAGCTTCCAGTGGTAGCCTATCACGTGAGCGGTGAATGCGCTATGCTGTGGGCCGCCTGTCAGAATGGCTGGCTGGATTATAAGACCGCCATACCGGAAACCCTGCTTTCAATCAAGCGGGCTGGAGCAAAACTGATCATAAGCTATTATGCGAAAGAGTATTTAAAATTGCAGGCTAAATAAAATGGCGTTCTCATGTCAGGATTCGATAAACAATGATGCCATCACAGCATCGGCCATAAGCCAGCCCTCTCCTTTCAGGTAATAATTTCCTGAGCGCTTTTCCATCAATCCAATATGCATTTGTTTGCTGGCATCTGCTCTGAATAACTCAAAATAGTCGGCATTCATAGTCTTCAATTTATTTTCACTACAGCCCCATTTGGTTCTAAGGCCCGTCATGATATACTCATTGAACCTGTCGGCTTCACTCAGGTACTCTTCTTCATAAAACGTATCTCCGGTTTTTATGCAGTTGATATATTTGGAATTATGACTGATATTCCATCTGCGAGAAATTCCATTAAATGAATGGGCTGATGGCCCCAGACCCAGGTACTCCTCACCCTTCCAATAAGAGCTATTGTGTTTGGCATAGCGCCCATCTTTTGCATAATTCGAAATTTCATACCGTTCGTAAGATGCTTCTCCGAGCAGCTCCTCGGCTAATCTGAATTGTTCTTCATATTTCCTTTCATCAATATTCCCGGTCTTTCCTGATCGGACCATATACTCAAGTGCCGTCCTGGGCTCCACCGTTAAGCCATAACAAGACAGGTGATCAAGTTGCATTTTGATAAACTTCTCGAGATTGGCTTGCCATCTTTTAGTCGTGCTTCCCGGCAAGGCAAATATCAGATCAATACTGATATCCTGAATACCTTGTGCCCTGGCATTAGCAATGCATTCTTCTGCCTGCTGCACATTGTGAGATCTGTTCATCCATATCAATTCATCATCAAAAAAGGATTGTACGCCTATGCTCAGCCTGTTCACGCCAGACCCGGTCAATGTCTTCAGGTAGTATTCACTCAGGTCATCAGGATTAGCCTCCAGAGTAATCTCAGCAGCTTCATTGATGAAAAAATGTGCGCGGATCTTATCAAGTATGGTATTTAACTGCTCTTCACTCAGCAGAGAGGGTGTACCACCCCCAAAATATATGCTATCCAAATGCTTGTCTTCCAGGTAATCTGCCCTCATCTCAATCTCTCTGCAAATAGCCCATACCATATCTTCCTGCAGCCCGGTTTGGGTAGAAAAATGAAAATTGCAGTAATGGCATGCCTTACGGCAAAATGGGATATGCACATAAATTCCTGACATTCACGTTTCTCTTTACATTGAGAAAACAAATTAAGTACATTCTTGATTCATAAGTCCATTTATGTTGTTTTCATATTACTGTTTTGCCTGGGATTTTCCCTGGCAAAGAACCCTGTACTCAGAATCATAACTGTCGACAGCTTCCCTTTGGAAAAAGATTCTTTGGAATGTAGAGCTTTTGAAGAAGCTATCCGGTAGCAACATGTGGGCGCTTGGTTTTGGAAGTGGCCCCGACATAGAAACAGGAGCCGGATTATTTCAACTTTCAATCGCTGCCGGTCGAACGGAGGCCGGAAGTTTTGACTTCCGACAACCTAAGATTCATCTCGGAGTTTCCACTCTTTTCTGCTTAATGGTGAACCAGGAATTTCCCGGCCAATTGATTATTGATTCGAATGACATAGAGCCCCGGTATCCATCCAGAGGTGTCCAGATACTTACGACCTCCACTTAGTCTTTGATAATAGTCAACACGCCTGCCAGAAGCATCCACCACCTCGAGGGATATAAACCTACCGGCCTCCCATTCCACTGTTATCATATCGTTAGCCGGATTGGGATACAGATCCAGCTTATGATCTGCATAAAAACCTGTGGAGGTAAGCTGGTCACAGTACGTCGTATCCGGATTAAGTTCAATCCAACCCTTCCTGCTCAGATCTCTGCCGTCAAAAGCTGAATAATCAGAAGGATATCGCTTGACTCGAAAAGTGAGGTTACTGTTCATCGTGAGTGTAGTATCACCTTGCTCAACCGGAGCCGTTCCTTTTTGGGGCGTAATATATTCCCACACTATTTCATTGGATGGGGTCATTTCAAATGTATACCCGAATCGACCTGAAGTGAACAGATAGTTGCCATTTGGTAAATACTGAAAACCGGACAAGCCTGTAGAATACATGCGTTGAGGTTCGACGGGGTGATAAAATGTCTGTTCTGCTTCCTCTGGGCCAAAGACATTACCATCAAAAGGAAAGGACCAGTCATACATGTCAAACTGAGAGTTCAAAATAGTACCAGCTGAAAAATCAGCACCTATCCTGTTATTGAAAATCGCTATTTTCCCAAAGTTTGGATCAAAGCCAGGAATAAAATCGTCGATAAAATTGGCGTCATGCTGAAAGAAAAGGGTTTGGTCTGTACTGTCTCCCTGGTTATAAATCTGTGGGTTCCCCCATCTGTACATCAAGTCACCACCAACACCACTAAATCCACCTGAATTGCCAGCTGCTTGTTCTGTTGACGTCGTATGATCAATAATCCAGATTTCGCTGAAATAAGGAACACTCAACATAAGATAGTCCCACCGCGGATCATAATCCAGAGAATTGCTATGCATCCAGTCGGGATCTCCGGTTCCATCAAAATCGAGATTGACATCTATGCGGCCAGGATTTTCAGAAACGACACCGAAATTATCTTTTGAAGGGTCAAAGGCCTGGACTAGGTGATCCCAGGCATGCCACTCCCAGACGATCTCATCCGTTTCGGGATCTACTTCCAGAATATAGTCTGGCCACATTTCATCTCTTTCCAGTACTGAGGTATCTCTTCCTGCTGCAATGACTTCTTCGAGGTTCTTTTTTTCCCAGGCTATCATCGCAATCGTCATCTTGCCATTCTTTTCGATAATAGCAATGTCATGATGCAATCGTGCATTTTCATTGTTAAGCGTAAAACTCCACTCCAGTTCGTTATCCCAGCTTCGGATCTCAACAGTAGCTCCGCCACCGCCTGCCCAGATCGGGTTTCCAGCAACCATAGCCGGCCTTAAAGTTTTTACGAGTCGTCCATCATCCAATAGATATGCCGTATTACCCGGGCGGGTATCCGGTTCTCCCTTCCAACTGTGCACAATCTCTCCGCAATTATTCAGAAGATATACATTGGGCTGATTATGTTGATAGATCAGATTATAGCCGTCGTATGCCTTGTTTTGGTTGTAAGAAATCAAGCCAACCGTGTTTTGTGCATGAATATTTGCCAACATGGATATACACAATAGTGCCAGAAAGGATTTTATGAAAAACCGCATAGGATAATTTTTTGGTAAATGTATGACTATTGAATTGATTTGATCTTAATGCTTGACCAATTTTTGAGCAATGTGTTTGCCACGCCATTTGAAAGTGACATAGTAAACCCCTGGGTCAAGAAAATGAATGTCAATCGTACTGCTGGCCAAGGTCGGAAATGTGCTCCTGATATGACCCAGATTGTCAATAATATTTACAGTTTCAAGTTCCTGGAAATCCTTGAATTCCAAAACATCATTGGCGGGGTTTGGAAAAATGCCTGGGAATGACATATAGGCGGAATCATCAAGAATGCTTGTGGCATCATCAAATATTTCACAACCATAGTCAACCGGCTCCAGCTCAATGAGCTCTCCTGCAGTCAGGTCGCGATCCACAAAGGCTGGATAATCCGGCTTATATCGCAATGCCCTGAATATATCATTTAGAAAAGGGTTGCTTCCCTGCGGGACTGGACCTATCTGACTGACAGGATTTACATATTGCCAGATTAGCTTTCGCTGGCTATCCAATTCATAAACAGACCCCTTATTGCCCGATGTGATGAGAACATGATCATCATCCAATACCTGTGCACCTGATATTCTGGCAGAGCTGAATGGATAGTCATCATTTGGAAATAATTTTTCCATTTCAAGAATCTCAAATTTCCTTTCCATCTCATCATATGTATATCCATCCATATCTAAGGCCGGAAGAATTATTTCTACCGAAGAAGTATTTAGCTCATCCCTGCCAAGACCATTGTTAAAGATTGAAATTTCTGAAGTATAATTATCCGTTCTTTGAACCCAGGATGCGTCATGCTGAGCAAATAATATTTGTTCATGAGCTCCATCCGGATCGTGTACAATATCATTGCCATACCTGAACAGAAAATCTCCCCCTTTGCCATATCTTCCACCTGCATCCGTAGCAGCTTCCTCTGTGGTGGTGCTGTGGTCAATCACATATATCTCGCTTGTATTACGGGAACTGATAACAATCAGGTCGAGCTCAGGATTATAGTCAATAGCGTTCAAGTGCATCCAATCCGCTGCTCCAGGGTTATTCGGGTTTAACTCACTGAAGGCACTGTAGTTGATGTTCAGCTTTCCTGGATTCTCTTCAATGGATCCAAAGTTTTCCAGTGCTGGATATTGATCCTGGACCAGGTGATCATATACATGCCATGACCAGACAATCTCACCGGTATCAAATCCCGTAGGCCTGACTTCTACAATCTGCTCCATCCATACACCGTTGGAGCCTATAGATTCAGGTATGCGGCCTTTGGCAAGAATATCTGTAATTGGACGCCGCTCCCAAGCCATAATCAGGATGTTGCCGCTAGGCATATATTCGAAGTCATGATGCTGTTTGACCGTGTCATTTGAATACCTGTATTCCCATTCCTTTTCGTCATCCCAGGATCTTATTTCAATCAATCCGCCGGATCCACCAGCTCCAAAACTGTTGAACAATCTGCCGGCTCTGATCAGTCTGCCATCAGGAAGTAAATAGGCCATCATGCCTGGCACGTTATTAAAATGCCATTCCTTGATTAAGGCCCCACAATTATCAATCAGGTATGTATTGAAATCAGATACGGGAGAAAACAGAGTATAACCATTGATTGATTGGCTATCATTCCTGAACACCCCCACTGTCTGATCCTGGCAAACACAACTGTTGCCACAGAAAAATATAACAAGTGATAATACAATGAAATTTTTTAGTCGCATCGGATCAAATATAGATCAATTATCGGCACAGGAAATTAAGGGACAAGACATTTTACTTCTTGATGATAAAATGAACACCATCATCCAATGGCATAAGTATATTGTCAACCCGTGTATCACTTTTGATATGCTTGTTAAAACCATCAAGACCTTCACCCATTTTGTCCAAGGTCGGATGGACAAGACTCCCTTTCCATAGGGTGTTGTCAGCTAATATGACTCCTCCCTTTCGAATGCATGGGAGGACCATTTCAAAATAATCGATGTACTGCCTTTTAGCGGCATCAATAAATACAAGATCAAAACTGTAATCCAGTGTGGAAATAATGTCACGGGCATCACCAATCCTCTGATCAATTTTATGGCTTATGCCAAGATCTTCATATATATCATCTGCAAATCCCTTAAGTTCAGGATTCTTTTCAATGCTGATGATCTTCCCTTCTTCTTGAAGGCCCATAGCCAGACAAGCTGTGCCGTAACCTGTAAATCCTCCGATTTCAAGAATATACTTTGGCCTGATAATGGAAGAGATCATAGATAGAAACTTTCCCAGGTATGGGCCAGAAAGCATTTTGATCTGACCATGTTCTCTTGTTCGTACTTCAAGCCTTTTCAATGCTTCGGCATTCACCATTTTTGAATGGTCATAACAATATTCCAAAATAGCCCTGGGCGTAATCTGGTCAAACTTTCTTTCTTCCATATATTTTCCTTTGAAGCATAGGGTGAGCAAATACGATCAACATTATCAATACAACTCCATAATAAAATCGGGGATCCAATTCTTGGTGTTCTTTCAATATAAGAATGGCTAGGAAAATACCATAGACCGGTTCGAGATTAATCACAAGATTTGCATCAAATGCAGTTACATGTTTAAGTGCTTTCATGCTGATGACATATGCAAATGTTGTGCACATCAAAGAAAGAATCAACAGATAAATCCAATCCTGTGGTAGTGGCATCAGGCGGCCCATTTCCTGTGAGAAAACGGGCATAAGCAGTGTTATGAAAACCCAGGCACTGGCCATTTCGATAAAGCTGATCTCAAATGGTCCAGCCTTGTCTACGTATTTTTTGTTGAGACTGGCAAAAACAGAAGCCAAAAATGCTGATAGTAAAGCAACCCATAATCCCAACTGCATAGAAAGCTCAATGTTCCTGGCTATCAAAATCATTGGCGGTATAACAAGAAATCCAAGCACCAATTCCAATCGGCGAAATGGCCTTTTGGTTATGAGCGGCTCTACCAGTGATGTGAACAGAGAAGTGGTAGCCATAGCAGCCAGGACAATAGATGCATTGGCGTATTTTATGGCGCCGTAAAAGCTAAGCCAGTGCATAGCTACCAGAAATCCTATAGCTATATACCGCAAGACCAGTCTCCGTTCCATTCTTAAAATACGCCGCCCCAGACCGACAAAGCCCAGCAAGCTCAAGCTCGTTATCAAGACCCGCCACCATACCAGTGACATAGCTGATAAAGAAATCAGGTCACCGAGTATGGCTGTGAGGCCATACAATAAAACTGCTGTGTGCAGTTGTAAATATGCCAGTACACGTGTATTCATTGACATGCAGTTGGCAAATATCCATCATTCCATTAAAAAAATTTCCAAAAAGCCGCTTTTGTATTAAACTTTAATGTGTATTATTCTATTTTTGATCGGCAGATAAAACACCATTTATGACACTTCAAGTTGGAGATGTGGCTCCTTCATTCACGTTGAAGAGCACAGAATTGAAAGATGTAAGCCTCAGTGATTTCAAAGATCACAAAGTGGTATTGTTGTTTTTTCCAATGGCCTTTACCGGAGTTTGTACGGATGAGCTTTGCCAGATGAGAGATAACTACAGTATCTATGAAAAACTCAATGCCCAGATCGTGGCCATTTCAGTTGATTCGCCATTTACATTAAAAAAGTTTAAAGAAGAAAATAATCTCAATTTTCCTGTATTGTCTGATTTTAATAAGTCAGTCAGCCAGGCTTACGGCGCATTCTATGAAGAGTTCGTCCTGGGGCTTAAGGGTGTTTCAAAACGGTCAGCTTTCCTAATTGATGAAAATGGCAAAATTCAATATCAAGAAATATTGGAAAATGCCGGAAATTTACCCAACTTTGAAGCTTTGGAGCAGGTTCTGTCCCAATAGTATTAACACCTTTAATTTGAGATCATGGCTAAAGAATTAGACGTATTATTGAGCGACGAGCTGAACGAAGTAGCTGTAGAGCAAGAAAAAGATGTGGTCGGTGTTCAAGTGTCCCAACTTCTGGTTTATAATGACGATTTCAATACTTTTGACTGGGTCATCCAGTGCTTTATGGAAGTATGCAATCACACCTTCGAGCAATCAGAGCAATTATCTCTGATAGTACATTATAAAGGCAAGGCTGTTGTTAAAACAGGAGAGTTTGATCTGCTCAAGCCCATGAAAGATGCTTTGGTAGAGCGCGGTCTTTCTGCTGTTATCGAAGTCACTGTCCAGGAGTAAAATTGCCTTTCTTTCTTCCAGCCGGTCTGGAATTATTTCCTCATCCTTTACTTGCAGATTCGCATGGCTTGCTTGCATTCAGTGAATCACTAGATGCCGATACACTTCTAAGCAGTTACCAATACGGTATATTCCCCTGGTACCACGAAGGAGATCCCGTGATGTGGTGGTTTACGCACCCCCGCTTTATCCTCTATCCACGCAAACTTAAAATTTCAAAAAGCCTCAGAAAATTCATTCGGGACAGCCAATTTATAATCCGCTTCGACACAGCTTTTGAGTCTGTCATTGAGCAATGCAAAAGCATTCCCCGCAAGGGACAGGATTCGACATGGATTACTCAGGAACTTAAATCTGCTTTCATCGAACTTCATGATCGCGGATATGCTCATTCTGTAGAAGTCTGGGATAATCAAGAGTTGGTAGGCGGACTGTATGGCCTCGCTCTGGGTAAGGTGTTTTTTGGTGAATCCATGTTTTCAAAAAGAAGCAATGCCTCCAAGATGGCCTTTGTCGCTCTTGTGGCATATTTAATTGAAAATGGATTTGAATTGATTGACTGTCAACAGGAAACAGTCCACCTCAGACAGTTTGGAGCAGAATTAATTTCTGCCGAAAGCTTTCTTGATGCCCTGCGAAGTAATATTTTTGAGCCTCGATCATCCGGTCAGTGGAGCAATGATAGCATTTGAAAAATACAATCTCGATAATGGCCTTACGGTCATCCTTCATAAGGACACGAGTACACCTCTCGTCGCAGTAAATGTGCTGTATAAAGTCGGATCTCGAAATGAGTCATCCCACAAAACTGGATTCGCACATTTGTTTGAGCACCTTATGTTTGGCGGATCAGAAAATATACCTGACTTTGACACACCTATCCAGGAGGCCGGCGGGGACAACAATGCATTCACCAATAATGACCTTACGAATTTCTATGATATTGTACCGGCGGAAAACCTGGAGACAGTTCTTTGGCTTGAGTCTGATCGAATGCTGCAATTGAAGTTTGATCAGAGAAGCCTGGACATACAAAAGAAAGTTGTTGTTGAAGAATTCAAGGAAACAAGTATCAACAAGCCTTATGGTGACTTTTGGCATGAGCTCTCCGATATGGCCTTTAAAAAGCATTCATACCGATGGCCCACTATTGGCATGAAAACAGAGCATATCGAAGATGCCGAATTGGATGATGTGAAAGAGTTTTTTAAAAAACATTATCGGCCTTCGAACGCCATTCTGGTTATATCCGGAAAGATTGAAATCCCTCATACTAAATCGCTGGTTGAAAAGTGGTTTGGGACTATTCCGTCCGGAGAGAATTACAGTTCACAGATTGAAGCCGAACCCAGACAGGAAGCATTCAGGCAAAAGCAATTGCACAGGAACGTACCGGCGAATGCCTTGTACATGGCGTTCCATATGCCTGAAAGAAAACATAAGGATTTTGGCGTATGTGATCTTATATCCGATATCCTTGCCAGTGGCCGTTCCTGTAGATTTTATCAGAAACTCATCCGCAAAAACAATGTGTTCTCCAATATAGATGCCTACCTGACTGGTTCCATGGACCCCGGTCTTTTTATTGTTGAAGCCAGGCTTTTGGATGGACAGGATATAGATAAAGCCCGAAAGCTTATTTGGGTTGAACTTGATATGCTGAAAAATGAACTAGTCAGCAACGAAGAATTGCAAAAGGTAAAAAACAGTCTTATCTCCTCGATCTGTTATTCCGAGGTAAGTATTTTACACAAAGCCATAAACCTGGCTTATTTTGAAATGTTGGGGGATGCAGGACTGATCAACCGCCAGGAAGATGAATACAAGGACCTTGTCGCTGATGATATCCAGAGAGTAGCCAGAGAGATGTTTGCAGAAGCCAATTGCTCAGAGCTTGTTTACATTAAAACGGAATCCGGATCCTGATTCGCCCTGCGAAAAGCCTCACTCAAAAGTTCATAATCGAAAACACCCTTGTTTATTCTCAAATGTTGAAAAATGAACAATGTTTTCAAAATGCGTAAATCCTTAGACTTCACCTTGTTGACGGCATGGATGAGGCTTCATTTTTTCCGGTGTAATCAGTTCAAACAATTGAGCGCCTCCAGGCTAATGGTACAGCCATTCACTCATTTCCTCGAAAATAGGCATGCCGTATTTGCTTTCATCACGAGACAGGGTGGTATCCTTGTTAAACATGAGGAAAAAACCGCCATTATCATCATCCACAAAGGCTAGGCTCAAAACTTCGCTGCAGTTGATACAACACAACACACACTTGTTGCCCTCATGACACAATTCATTTACGAGATCATTGCGTACTGGCATAGGATAGGAGCACAAAGCACCGTCGAACTTGTTTAATACAAGTTTAAGTTCATAGCAGCTTCCGTTTTGCCTGTAAGCCGTAGAATAAAATAGCAATAAATTTTAGCCTTTGTAGTTGTTAGACTATAAATTTGATTATGACTGCATCCGAAATAAAGGAACTTTGGATAGGAGACAAAATACGCTCCTCCAAAAGTGGTTTGTCCGGCCGTTTCGGGGGTCTTAATGATTCGGGCATGGTCCGCATGAATGCAGGTCATAAAATCATTCTCGTTCCGACAAAGTTTGTTGAACTGGTTCAACAGGAAGATGTCGAAGAAGAAAGTCTTGTCTTTGAAGATCAAAGTCAAACCAGCTCTGAGCATACGGAGCATACTCGTTCAGAATTAGACTTACATATAGAAGTGCTCAGGCCTGACCTGCTGAATGCATTACCTGAACGTATTGTTGATGTGCAAATACGCGCCTTTGAAAATTATCTCGAAAAAGCCATTGAAAAAAATCTGAGGCAAATCCTGGTTATCCATGGACGGGGACAGGGTGTGTTGAGGCACCACATTCATAAAAGCCTCGAATCCAGAAAAGAGGTTTTTCAATTCAGGCTCCTTAACAATGACGGCGCCACAGAAATAATACTCTATTGATTGAATTGCAAACTCGCCATGCTGAATTTGTTCCCGCGCTTGCTGCCTATCAGGAAGAATTCATCGTTGTAGTCACATAACAGCGGGTTAAACTCCAACTCGATTTCCCTCTCTGTAAATAGCGTTTGATGCCCCACAATTTCCCCTCTTTGTCCCAAGACAAGCAGGTCTGTAAATCGTCTTCCCTTTTTGGCTATTTCCTGCTTCTCCTTTCCTGACTTGTAATCATTAAAAATGAGATAAGTAAGCCCCTTATTAAGAGCTATGGCATAGGATGTATACTGGGCAAAATCACTGTCAAATTGTTTCGGAATTTTTTCAATATTCAGAAGCACTCCTTCACTGTTGAACCTGGGGATAATAAGCTCGTCAGAGACATATATCACGCGCTCATACCACCGACCATAAAAGTCCGTCTGTGAAAGATCCCTTACATAATTGTTCTCCGCAATAAAACCAATACTGCCATCATCATAATTCAACACATCAAGAATCTGGTAGCTGCTTTCAAGACCTTTGCCTTTCTGGATCGCTTTGTCTGAAACGAGGCCTGCCAGAAAATTCTCTCTGAACTGGTGCTTTTTTATAGAGGTGTTCTGAAAGTTTTTATCGCCATAACTGAAAAACATGCCTTTAATCCGATAACGGTGTTCATCGTCGGTATAGAAACCCGCCATCAGGAAACGATTAGTCTCCCTGTCTGGAAAAAATAGCGCGACATCCATGGGGGCTCCTCCCCTACCCAAATCAACTTTATAGGGCAGTATACCCTCCCGGTTGATGTGATAAAGGTAATACTCAAACCTTGGCAGATTCTTTTCCCGAATGCTTTTCACCTTGCCATCGTATTCAACAGGATCGTCAAGCTTGCCAACAAGGTAAATCTCTCCCTCATTGGTTACTACACTTTGCTTGATCTCATAGCGTTTGTCCGCGAACTTATAATAGAACATTTCCTTCCATATAAGCTGCATCCTGTCATCGAACACACCGATGGCTATCACATCTTCGTCCCTGAAATCATTTCCTGGAATGATGTTAACAAATGCTACTTTACTGCTGTCCTCTGACATGATAAGGCCACCATCCACCTGTCCATAATCGTATTCATAATCCTGGTAGGCCCTTCTAAGACGGCTTGTTTCGATATCAATTTCTTCAAACCAGGCTTCCCTCGGAGCGGTGGGTGTGCCGTTGCTCATTTCAGACACATAGAGTATCCACTCTTTATATTTTTGGTTAAACTGATGGCTGAATATGAAGCTGCCCTTTCGAGTTTCTATCCCCCCGTGAATCTTGAGTCGCTCTCTATTCTTTACGTGGTTATAGCGCGTTTCTGAAATTAGCTCATGCCTGAAGTTGAAGCGCTGGATAATATTGGCATCATTGGGTTTTTGAACAAAATAATAACTGTCTCCCAATATCCCCAGGAACTTATACATTTCGGAAGAACCCTTGATTTTATAACTCGGACCCCAGCTGAGGTATTTCTGAGCAGATAAAGCTGATGATAAAACCAACAACAGAATCATCGAACAGAATAAAACCACTTTTGCCTTTAACATATCTTACGCTTTTCGGATAGATAACAAATATACCTGAAAAGTAATTTTAGAAAGGCTGTTGTATTAAAGACGAGCTAAGCGGGAATGGCCTTCCCGGTTCTGGGTGCCCCGGTTGTTGTCTGAGATCCCCCTCTTAGAGATTGAAAATTTCATTCATCGAAAGATTGAATTCCTTAGAAAATTTAAGGACCATCAGGGTTGACGGGACGTAGTTTTACGATTCAATAGCTTGGATGGTTTGTCGTGATACCCCTATTCTTTTTGCGAATTGCACCTGGCTAATATTTTTATTGGCTCTCTGGACTTTCAAATTATTTCTCATACGCGTCCTTGGGTTTTATTCTGATTGAATATGATTGTATTATACGGTTCCAAAAAATCCTCCCTGACAAATGCTATTGCCCTGCCAGTAAGGAGGCTAGGAGGGAATAATTCACTGGAATGAACAAGTATTGAATACAGTCAATTTGTGCCTTTACTCCTATCGCCAGCGGATAAAGCCCTTTTAAACTCTGATTGCTTATTGTCTAGGAAATTTTTTCAGCTTGAGGGGCAATAAAATATGTTTGATCTTCATTAATAGCGATAAGTTCAACATCCATAATCCTGTTAGCAAGGCTGGAATCCCATGATCGTGAGACTTTGACATAGTTGTCTGTAAAGCCATACATAAGGCCTTTCTGTTCATTGCCTTCAAAAAGTACAGGACGACGATCACCAAGGAACCCCTGATAAAAATGATGTCTCTTCTTCTCGGACAGAATCCTCAACATCTTATTGCGTTGCCTGCGCACGCCAACATCAAGCTTTCCCGTCATTTCTGCCGCTGGTGTATTTGGCCTTTCTGAATATGTAAATACATGCAGATAGGAGACATCCAGACTGTTGATGAAATTATATGTCTCATGGAAGTGATCGTCTGTCTCACCTGGAAATCCAACAATTACATCAACACCTATGGCACAATGCGGCATCTTCTCCTTAATCATGGCGACCCTTTCCGCATATAACTCCCTTTTATACCTGCGCCGCATCAATTTGAGTATTTCATTGCTTCCGCTTTGCAAGGGCATATGAAAATGAGGCATGAATTTTCGAGATGAAGCTACAAAGTCGATGATCTCCTCATTGCATAGATTGGGTTCGATAGAAGAAATCCTGAAACGCTCGACCTCTTCAATCTGATCCAGCTCCTGGATAAGGTCAATGAATAAAGCTTCTTTTTTGGGTTTAAGGCCCTCTATTACCTCAGTACCATTTCCAAAATCACCAATATTGACGCCGGTCAACACTATTTCCTTTACGCCGGAGGCTGCAATTTTTTTAGCGTTGGATACTACATTCTCGATCGTGTCGCTTCGGCTTTTCCCCCGGGCCAGCGGGATGGTACAAAAAGAGCATTTGTAATTACAGCCATCCTGAACCTTTAAGAAAGAACGCGTCCGGTCACCAAATGAAAAAGCATCCACAAAAGAATTGACTTCATGTATTTGTCCGGCAAGCACTTTTGAAGGCGACTCAATCGAATCGAGTGATTCTACATGCTTCAAGATATTGAACTTTTCACTGGCTCCCAATACGAGGTCCACGCCTTCTATAGAGGCAATTTCTTCGGGCTTCAGTTGGGCGTAACAGCCCATGATGACCACTTTGGCTTGTGGATTTTGTTTGAGTACTTTTCTCACTTCATAGCGGCATTTGCGATCCGCAAAGTCCGTTACCGAGCAGGTATTCAAGACATATATGTCGGAGAATTCATCAAAGGGGACAACGCCATAGCCTGCCTCTTCGAACTGACGTCGAATAGAGGAGGTCTCTGAAAAATTGAGCTTGCAGCCCAATGTGTGAAAAGCAACAGTGTGCGGTGTAGCCATAGGATTGCAAAAGTAAGCCTAATGGAGGAATGCTTCAATGCCTGAGCACATCAAATCGAAAAGCCATCACCATCAAGCAGGTCACCGAGACCGCCCAGTACACTGCCTTCACCTTTTCCTTTGCCGAAATAGCCCTTGCTGTTGGAAATGATCCTGTCTGCCAGGCGGCTTATAGGCAAGGATTGGATCCAGACGGTACCCGGACCAATCAGGCTGGCAAAGAACAGGCCTTCGCCACCAAAAATGGTGTTCTTAACGCCTCCAACAAATACAATATCATAGTCAACATGCTGGGTAAATCCAACAAGACATCCTGTATCTACTTTAAGTTCTTCACCTGGCTTAAGCTCTTTTCTCGTAATATGACCTCCGGCATGCATGAATGCCATACCGTCGCCTTCAATTTTTTGCATGATGAAGCCTTCGCCACCAAAAAAGCCTCGACCGAGCCTTTTTGAAAATTCAATGCCCACAGAAACACCCTTGGCAGCACATAGAAAAGCATCTTTCTGCACAATGATTTTGCCCCCATGTTCTGTAAGGTCCAGAGGAATAACTTTCCCGGGATAAGGAGACGCAAAAGAAACCTTAGCTTTTGACTGGCCGTGATAGGTAAAGGTCGTCATAAACAGCTTCTCGCCGGTCAGAACACGTTTACCGGCTCCCATAAGTTTTCCCCACAAACCGTCATTCTGGTTGCTGCCATCGCCAAAAATGGTTTTCATCTCTATGTCTTCCTCCATCATGAGAAAACTACCAGGCTCGGCGACAACTGTCTCATTAGGATCCAATTCTATTTCAACATACTGCATTTCTTCGCCATGTATGTGGTAATCGATTTCATGTGATGTCATACTCTTTGCTGTTTTATACCAATATATGGCTTTATTGCAAAGCACTCATTAAATATCGATGAATGACAATGATTCATTGATTCAACCTGTCCAAGCACCTTTAAAACAGGAATGTGTGGCCGGGCAGATGATTCGATGAATAAGTTCTTGTATTTTGTAATAGTTCAGTTCACATAAACTGAGTCCATGAAAATAATTGCCTTCATTCTGCTTTCAATATTTTCAACAGATGCCATTGCCCAGAAGTTGACAGGCAAAGAACTGATCGAACGATCATGTGACTACCATGACCCGAATCGACTTGTCCAAAAAAAGGGAATTCACCTCCGACTTGAAGAACCTCGCAATGAACAAGAAATCAGGTATACTAATCTTGACATCAACCCTGCAAAAGGAGTATATGCTATAAGTCAGGAAAAAGGGGGCAATACAGTGTCATATATTAAAAGGAATGACACATGGGACATACGCCTTAATGGAAGTGGCTCCTACACAGATCAGCAGGTAAAGATTTATAGACTAACAGAGGATCGTGCAGAGCTCTTAAAAAACTATTACTACTACCTGTGGTCATTGCCCTGTAATTTGATAGACCCTGCAGCCCAGGTAGATGAGGATGTGCATACGAGAAATTTCAACGAAAAGCAATTGCTGGAAGTCACTGTTGACTACCCGACACAGAGTGATTCAGACACCTGGCGCTTTTATTTCAATCCAGAGAGCTATGCTCTAGAAGGCTATATGTTTTTCAGCAGTGATTCAGAAGGGGAGTATATATTCCTAGATGGTGAAGTAAAGTATAAGTCTTTAAAAATACCTAGCAATCGAACTTGGTATGACAATCACGATGATCAGTTTTTAGCGACAGACAAGCTTGTTGAAATATCCAAATACAAAAAGCCATAAAGCAAATGCTTCATGGCTTTTATATAATCTTTTAATCTCTGCGAATTATCCTTCCAAAGCGGCAGCACCACCAACGATCTCTAAGATCTCATTGGTAATAGCTTCCTGACGTGCCTTGTTGTAATCGATTCTTAGATCTTTCAGAAGTTCGTTGGCATTTTCTGTCGCTTTATCCATAGCTGTCATTCGAGCACCATGCTCACCTGCATTCATATCCAAAACGCATTTATGGAAGGTGGTTTGCAAAATGCTTGGAATCAACTGCTCAAGCAACTCCTCCTTAGATGGCTCGAATATATAATCGGCACGCAACTGCTTTTTACCTTTCTCCGCTTTTTGTTCAAGCTTTTTGACCGGTAAAAACTGCGCCACTTTAGGAAACTGCATGGCGGCATTCTTGAACTGGGAATAGACAACATATATCTTATCGTATGTGCCGTCCAAAAACTTGGACATAAGCATATCTGCATAAGGTGTAATATTGTCAAAACTCAAATCATTGGCTAATTCAATCTGATCATTGATCAGTGTACATCCTTCAACTTTTCTTTTCAAATAATCATAACCCTTCTTACCTATGAAGTGCAGGTCTATTGCCCCGGCGTTATACAGCTCTTCATACTTTGACAAAAGTGCTACAGTTTCCTTCCCGATGTTGGCATTGAAAGCACCAGCCAATCCCCGGTTGGAAGTGACTACGACTACAGCCATTCGCTTTATATCCCTGTACTTGGAAAATTTTGAGCTGGCATCTCCTTCCAGATTGCTCAGGATGTTGATCATCATTTTATTAAGACGATCAGCATACGGTCTCATCTCAGTAATGGCTTGCTGCGCCTTTCTGAGTTTGGCAGCAGAAACCATTTTCATGGCTTTTGTGATCTGCTGCGTCGACGTTACCGACGATATACGCTCTCGTGTTTCCTTTAATTTACCAGACATATTATAAGTTTATCGGGCTTCTATTAATATTGCTTGGCAATATCTGCTGCCAGCTCTTCAATCGCTTTCAAGTCTCCGTCCTCAAGCTTTCCTTTTCTGAAGTTTTCCAAAACTTCCGGGTGTTTCTTCTCAAGGCTTGCAAGGTATTGCGATTCGAACTCTTTCACTTTTTCAACCGGTACATCTCTTAGAAGACCTTTAGTGCCAAGGTAAATGATGGCTACCTGCTTTTCAACAGGAACCGGTGCGTATTGACCTTGCTTTAGGATTTCCACGTTTCTCTTTCCTTTTTCAAGTACCGCCATTGTTGCTGCATCCAGGTCTGATCCGAATTTCGAGAAAGCTTCAAGCTCTCTGTACTGTGCCTGATCCAGTTTCAAGGTACCTGCTACTTTTTTCATTGACTTAATCTGAGCAGAACCCCCTACCCTTGATACAGAAATACCTACATTGATCGCTGGTCTGATACCCGCATTGAAGAGGTTTGACTCAAGGAATATCTGTCCATCCGTAATGGAAATTACATTGGTAGGAATATATGCTGATACGTCACCTGCTTGCGTTTCAATGATTGGCAGGGCCGTTAGAGATCCACCACCTTTCACAAGACCTGCTTCCTTCAAACTGTCAGGAAGGTCGTTCATCTGATTAGCAATCTCATCATTATTAATCACTTTAGCCGCTCTTTCGAGAAGTCTTGAGTGAAGGTAGAACACATCACCTGGATAGGCTTCACGCCCTGGAGGTCTTCTTAGAAGAAGTGACACCTCTCGGTATGCCACAGCTTGCTTCGACAAATCATCATAGATGATCAATGCTGGTCTACCTGTATCTCTGAAGAATTCACCGATAGCAGCTCCGGCAAATGGTGCATAGAACTGAAGTGGTGCTGGATCAGAAGCAGATGCTGCAACGATGGTTGTATAAGCCATCGCGCCAGATTCTTCCAAGACTTTAGCAACCTGAGCTACTGTAGAAGCTTTCTGACCTGATGCTACATAAATACAGTATACAGGCTCACCTCTGTCGTAGAATTCTTTTTGGTTGATGATCGTATCGATGGCAATGGCTGTCTTACCTGTCTGTCTGTCACCGATGATCAACTCCCTTTGTCCTCTACCGATTGGAATCATTGCATCGATGGCTTTGATACCCGTCTGAAGTGGTTCGTTAACGGGTTGTCTGTAGATTACCCCAGGGGCCTTTCTTTCGATAGGCATATCGTAGGTGTCACCAGCAATAGCTCCTTTACCATCGATAGGTTCACCCAACGGATTTACCACACGTCCAACGAATCCTTCTCCAACATTGATAGAAGCAATACGTCCTGTTCTTCGTACTGTAGAACCTTCTTTAATACCATCTCCGGAACCCATCAGTACCACACCCACATTATCCTCTTCAAGGTTAAGAACGATGGCCTGAACGCCATTTTCAAATTCAACAAGCTCTCCTGCCTTAGTCTTTGTCAGACCATAAACACGAGCAATACCGTCTCCGACTTGAAGGACCGTACCTACTTCTTCCAGATCCGTCTCTGATTTGAATCCGGCAAGTTGCTGTTTGAGTATTGCAGATATTTCTTCAGGTTTAACCCCAGCCATTTCTTAAAATTTTTATGAAGTAAATTATTTATTGTCTTGAAAATTCTTTCTTATCTGATCCAGTTTGCGCGCTACGCTTGCGTCATACAATTTGTCTCCGAGTTCGATAACGAAACCACCAATCAGTTCGGGGTTTACCTCCGTTTCGATTTCAACCGTTTGATTGGTATTGTCACTGCCAGCCAATGCTTTGCGAATCGCCTCGAGGCTATCCTCACCTAGTTTGCTGGCGGTTGTCAATTTGACTTCCGTAATATTATTATGATCCTTGTACTGATGAATAAAGCTGTCCACGATTTCAGGCAGATAAAATTCTCTCCCCTTTCTGGACAGGATATCAAAAAAGTTATTGACAACCTCACTGAGTTTGCCTCCAAAAATCTCGTGGAATACGGCTTGCTTCTTATCGGCTTTAATGATAGGGCTTTTGACAAAGAGCAAGAAGTCCCTCATTGATAGAGCCTCTCTTATGGCCAGCATATCCTCGTACAGCTGATCAAGCTCTTTGCGCTCAATTCCAAGCTCTAGAACCGACTTGGCGTAGCGTGCTGCTATTCGAGTGTCTCCAGCCATAATATTAGTTAAGATCTATTTCGTCAATCAATTTACCTACGAAAGCATCATGCTCATTATCACCGCTCAGTTGTTTTCTGATAACTTTCTCTGCTATCTCGGTAGCCATCAAACCAACCTGGTTTTTAACTTCGATAAGCGCGTTTTGCTTTTCATTTTCAATTTCCATTTTGGCATTGCTGACTAGTCTTTGAGCCTCATCTTTTGCCTTATTCTTGGCCTCATTTATAATTGAGGTCTTTGTATCCATGGCTTCTTTAAGAATCTTAGCTCTTTCTTCTCTGGCTTCTGCCAAAATTTGCTCGTTTTCAGCTTTCAGTTTTGCCATCTCCTCTCTCGCTCTGTCGGCTTCTGCCAAAGCATTCTGAATGTCATCCTCTCTTTTCTTCAAAGCATTGGCAATAGGTCTGAATGCGAATTTTCCAATTACAAACCAGAATAATAGGAAGAATACTGTGGTCCAAAGCAATAGACCAAAGTCGGGTTTGATTACACTGAAATCTGCTAAAAATATCAACTGCATGTTTAGTTAATTTTTTAAACACCGGTCGTGTACAACCATCCGTTGCACACAAACCGGTAAAGTTTTAATTTGGATTAGGCTACTAGGAATGATACAACGATAGCGATAAGTGCAGCACCTTCAACAAGTGCAGCCATCAAGATCATATTTGATCTGATGTCACCTACAGCTTCTGGTTGTCTTGCAATCGCTTCCATTGCTTTAGCACCGATGTTACCGATTCCGATTCCGGCTCCGATTACAGCTAGTCCCATTCCTATAGCGGCTATTGAACCTCCCATGTTAAACTATTTATATAAGTGATAAAAAATTAATGCGCTGCTTCATGGTGATGATCCTCAATCGCTGCACCGATATATGATGCTGTAAGGATCGCAAATACAAAGGCCTGGATGAATGCTACAAGCAATTCGATAGACATCATGAACAAGCTGAGCAAACCTGAAGGAATGACTGTTCCCAGTCCACCGACCATACTATCACCATTCTGGCTGAATATGAATATCAGGCTCACAAATATTATAATCACCATGTGCCCCGCTGTGATGTTTGCAAACAAACGCAACATCAAAGTCAAAGGCTTTATAAATACACCCAGTACTTCAACAGGTGTTAATATCGTCTTTACCCAAGCAGGTACACCAGGCATCCAGAAGATGTGCTCCCAGTAATGTTTGTTACCACTGAGGTTTGTTACAAAGAATGCGAATATCGCTAGCACTGCAGTAAACGCCAGGTTACCTGTTACATTGGAACCGCCCAAAAATGGAATCTGTCCAAACAGGTTGAGGCCTAGAATGAAGAAAAACAGTGTCATGATAAACGGCTGATACCTCAGGTATTTGTCACCAAGAAAAGGCTTACACACCTCATCCTGGATAAAAACAAAAATCGGCTCGATAAAACTTTGAAGACCCTTAGGGGCTTGTCCTTCTCTCAGCTTGTATGCCTTTGCAATTTTCAAAAACATCCAAAGCATGAATAGAAACACTATGATCATCGATACAACATTCTTGGTAATCGAAAAATCATAGAATGGCGTAATTCCGCCGCCAAACAATCCAAAATCAGCTGTGCTCTTGGCATAGGTTCCATACATCCTGTCGCCAACACATACGTAAGCATTGTTTTCATCATCGTGAATAATGCCCTTGATTTCTGTTTTGTCCATAGGAAATTCAGGATCTGCAATCATCCTAACGGTACCTCCATCAAGAACATATCCGTTGAAAGCGTAGTGTCCATCGCCATGACCCAGATTGTCAAAACCAAATTCGCTGGAAAGGAACATGTGCAAAGCACCATCCCTGTTGTTGTACAGAATACAAGGCAGAGGTATCTGTAATGGCCCTATACTGTATACATTCGCATCTGAAATGTGATGGAATGCTGTGGCTCCTGCATCGAACTTTCCATGGTGTCCAAAGGAAGCATGCTCACATGAAAGCTCGTGTCCTCCGGAATGATCTTCATGGGCTTCATGCGTATCGTGATCGTGACCATCATGGCCGTGATCATGTTGATCTCCGCTTCCCGCCAACAATAATCCTCCAAAAAAAAGAAATACTAAGGTGAATAGTGTCTTAATGCTCATGAAAACCACCGATTTTAAAATCGCTGCAAAGGTATTAAATACTATATTATAAATTGTTGATTTTTAGGATTTTTAAAAGAAAAAACTCTTTTACTCCCATAGTCTTCACAGCCCTATATATTTGGTCAATCAGAGGTATACAATCCTTATGTTCTGCACTCTAAGGAAAAGACCATATTCTCTGGCCATACATATAAAAAAACGCCAATTAATTGTCTTAATCGGCGTTTTCATAAAATTATCTTTTGCCTGTAATTGCAGGCCTGGTATGTTTCTTATCTAGCTATGGCTGTTGCTCGTTTTTCCCTGATAACGGTTACTTTGACCTGCCCTGGATACTGCATTTCATCCTGGATTTTCTGTGAAATCATGAAGGCCAGGTCATCTGCAAATGTGTCACTCACTTTCTCACTTTCGACGATCACTCTCAGCTCTCTGCCGGCTTGAATCGCATAGGCCTTTTGTACCCCGTCATAGCTTAAGGCCAGTTCTTCCAGCTCGCCGATCCTCTTCAGATAGCTTTCCAGGATTTCTCTTCGTGCTCCTGGCCTTGCCCCTGAAATGGCATCGCAGGCCTGTACCAGTGGCGAAATGATATTATTCATTTCAATCTCATCGTGGTGAGCTCCCACCGCATTCAGAATCACCGGATGCTCTTTCACTTTTTCAAGCATTTGCATGCCCAGCAGTGCATGTGGCAATTCGCTCTCCTCATCTGCAACCTTTCCAATATCATGCAGCAAGCCAGCCCTCTTTGCCATTTTAATCTGCTTGGTGCTCATACCTAATTCTGCTGCCATTACAGCGCACAATGTTGCCGTTTCAATGGAGTGTTTTAGAAGGTTTTGACCATATGAAGACCTGAAACGCATTCTACCTACAAAGCGTATGATCGTAGGATGGAGTCCGTGAATATCGAGGTCTATTACTGTACGCTCTCCAATTTCCTTGATTTGTTCTTCGAGCTGCTTTTTCACCTTGACGACCGTTTCCTCAATTTTGGCTGGATGGATACGCCCATCGGCTACCAGCCTCTTGAGAGAAAGTCGGCACACCTCTCGCCTTATCGGATCAAAACTTGAAATTACGATAGCCTCCGGCGTGTCATCGACTATGATTTCAGCGCCTGTCGCCGCTTCAAGAGCCCGAATATTTCGCCCTTCGCGGCCGATGATCTGACCTTTGATATCATCTGAATCGAGATTGAAAACAGAGACTGTATTCTCGATGGTGTATTCAGCACCCATTCTCTGAATGGTCTGGATGATGATCTTCTTGGCTTCTTTGGCAGCCCTGTTTTTCGCATCCGCGATGGCTTCTTTCTCTATGGCCAGCGAATCTGTTTGGGCTTTGGCTCTTACCGCTTCAATCAATTTTTCTTTGGCTTCAGACTCTGTCAGCTTGGAAATAGATTCCAACTCCTTGATCCTTACTTCATTAGCCTGATCAAGCTCCTCTTTCTTTTTAGCCACAATACGCATTTGCTTTTCGAGGTTTTGCTTGATGGCTTCTACTTCTGATTCTCTTTGTTCTATAGATTCCAGCTCTGCCTGGAATGATTCCTGTTTTTGTGATAATTCCTTTTCCATAGCTACGACCTGCATTTCACGCTCTTTCATCTCTACTTTCTGGTCTGCTTTGTAGCTTTGATAGTCTTCCTTTAGTTTGGCGTATTTGTCTTTTGCCTCTTGTATTTTCTTTTGTTTAATCGATTCATTCTTCGATTCCGCTTTACTGGTGATTTTATCAGCTCTCGATTCTGCTTCATCGATCTTTCGTTGGGCAGTCATTTCCGCTTCTTTAAGCGTCAAATCGGCTTTGTTGTTTGCTTCGTCAATTTTTGCTTGAGCTGTCCGCTTAACCAAATAATTGGACACAACATAACCCAGTATCAATCCAGCCATAAGGCCTGCGATTGACGGCAATATCAATTCCATAATGTCAATAGGTTTAAGTATTATAAAAATGAAGCGAGGGGGCCTGTTGTTATTCTACATGATCCGAAAGGCGCGACAGCAAATCTTCAATCCTTTTATTCATAATGTCGATCTGGTCCGATCCTGTTTTACGGCTTTCAAAAGCATAGGTCAGCAGGATCATAGCCAAAATATCTTGCGTGGTCTTAACCAGGTATTTAATCCTGTATTCAGAGATTTTTTCATTAATCTCTGCCTCAATTTCCCTGGCAAAGGACATTTCTTCCTCCGTCAGCTTTACAGGATAGCTTTCTCCCGCAATGTGGATGGTATGTGATATGAGCTTATCATTTTCCATCCAGTTCGATATTTATCAACTCCAGACACTCATCAATTCTATTGATATAAGTCTCAAGAGCTGTCTCTATGTTATGAAGTTTGCTGTTATTATCAGTTTCTGTTTCGGTTGGTTCGCTTAGCCGATCAGATTGAATCATGCTCAACTTTTCCTCCAGCTCCTTATTTCGTTCATTCAGTGATCTATTCACTTCGAGCGTATTCTCCCACTTTTGGATCAAAAGCCCGATTTTTTTATCCAAGGCATCTATATTTTTTTGAAATGCCTCCATTTTGCAAAAATAATTCTTTTTTTAGTAGGGTTAAAGATACATTATTTTATAGGATGAATCCCTATTTACGTATCTGAGCGCCAAGATTCTTGCCAAATGCATCGATAAGTTTGTTCATGACCTTATCGACTTCCTTATCCTTTAGCGTTTTTTCGTAGTCTTCGAATATAAATTTTACGGCATAGGATTTCTTATCCGCACCCAACTGCTCTTCATTTTTGTAAACGTCAAACAGCTCGATATCACTGATGAGCTTTTTCTCTGTTTTTTTGGTAATATTCTCCACTTCTGAAAACGTGACCGTTTCGTCAAGGACAAGAGCCAGGTCACGGCTGGTCGCCGGGTACTTATTTATAGGATCAATCGTCACTTTTGTTTTAATCGCCGCATCCGAGAGCTTGTCGAAATCAAATTCAGCAAAAAAGACCTCTTGCTTGATGCCAAATTCTTTCAGCAATTCATCATCCAATTTTCCAAAATGCACAATATCCTGGGTTCCCCTGTGAATTTTCAGGCCATAACTGAAGTCTTTATTTTCTGTTTCTGAAACCTGGTAAGAAGATATATTGAGACGCTCAAGTATCAGAAGTACCCATTTTTTTACGGAATAGAAATCCACATCCGTTTCATTGGTTTCTTTCCAGTTGACTGGTTTTTCAAGGCCACTTAAAAACATACTCAGGAATGCTTTTTCCTGGAATTCTTCATCTTGTGTGTAGGCCTTGCCGAATTCGTACAAATGAATATCGCTTTGCTGGTGATTCAAATTGCGCCGAACGGAGTCCAATCCACTGCGCAGGGCGTCTGGCCGCATTATATCAAGGTGGATATTGCTTGTATTGTTAATAAACACAAATTCGTTTCTTTCCCCTCCGTACCAGCAAGATTCTGCCAATGAAAGACCCATCATCTCATTGAATCCATTGGCTGACAGCAGTTCCGAAATTGTCTTCTTGATGCTTCTTGGGTTTGGCAACTCCCTTGAATGAATCGCGGTGCTCATCTTGGATGGCAGTTCCACTTTATTGAAACCATAAATCCTCAAAATCTCCTCGATAACATCCACCTCTCTGGTCACATCGGCTTTATCCGTTGGCACATAGACATACAGCTTGCTCTCCTCTACCGGCTTGCTTGCCATGCCCATTGCGTTAAGGATATCGGCTATCTCTTCTCGACTCAGTTCGGCACCAATAAGGCTGTTTACCCTGTCGAATCGAACCAGGACAGCCCGCGGTTCTATCTTCCTGGGATAGATGTCCACAATCTCGGAACTTACATTGGCTGATGCATACTTCTTGAGTAGGCTCACCGCTTTTTTCAAGGCTTTGACTGTGAGGTTTGGATCACTCCCTTTTTCAAATACCTTGGCCGCTTCCGTTCTTAAAAGATGCCTGGTGCTGGTTTTGCGAATATGTACCGCTTCAAAATGTGCCGATTCCAGGAATATATTTGTGGTATGCTCGGTAACACCTGAATGGATTCCTCCAAAAACACCTGCTATACACATGGGTTTATCATTCCCGTCGCAAATCATAAGATCATCTTCATGAAGGCTCCTTTCCTTCTCATCAAGACTTAAAAATTTCGTGCCTGAGGATAATTTCTTGATCCTGACTTCTCCTCCCTCAATTTTGTCTGCATCAAATGCATGCAGTGGCTGTCCATATGCATGGAGGATGAAATTGGTTATATCAACAACATTGCTGATGGGCCTGATCCCGATCGATCTCAAAAGATTTTTCAACCATTCCGGTGAATCCTTGACCTCGACGTCGGTAAGGCAGATGCCGGAATACCTTAGACAGGCATCCCTGTCTTCGAGGTTCACTTCTATCTTCAGCCCCGGCGCGTCTACCCCGAAATCATCCTTTACAAAATCCTTTACGAGATAATTTCCTTCATCATTGATCTTCAAGTAAGCTGCAAGGTCACGCACAACCCCGAGGTGGCTTGTCGCATCTGACCTGTTGGGCGTAAGGCCGATTTCGTAGACATAATCATCTTCGATTTTGTAATAGTCTCTGGCAGCCATACCGACCTCCACATCATCAGGAAGGACTATGATCCCACTGTGATCGTTACCAAGTCCCAATTCATCTTCCGCGCAAATCATACCTTCAGATACTTCACCCCTTATCTTACCCTTTTTGATTTTCCAGGGCTCCCCTTCAGCAGAATATAATGTCGTTCCTACCGTGGCTACCAGTACCTTTTGTCCGGCAGCCACATTGGGTGCACCGCATACAATCTGCGCATCTTCTTCCAGGCCCAAATCAACTTTTGTCAAAGACAGTTTGTCGGCATTGGGATGTTTGACACATTCCTTCACACGGCCAACCACAACACCTCTTAATCCTCCTTTGATGGTTTCAACTTTTTCAAGGCCTTCCACTTCCAGACCTATATTGGTCAGGATTTCTCCAATTTCTTCCGGACTCTGCGAGAAATCCAGATATTTTCTAAGCCAGTTAAAAGAGATCTTCATTGCGTGATTAAAAATTTGATTGCAAAGATAAGGCAATTCTCTGAGCAAGAGGCTCAAATTAAAGCGGCAAAGTATTGTATGGCGGAAGCTGTTATTCTATATAGCTTGAAGCAGCCTGAAGCACTTCATTATTGAGCTGGGATGCCGTAACAAAGGAAACCAATTCCATATTTCCCGGTATCCACTCTCCTCCATTCTGATCAGGAATAGTATAGCTATAGCTGCGGCTCAAAACCTCCCCTTCTGTCATTCCTACAGTACTTATTATATCACCAGAAACGCCGGTCAGGACTTCCCTTAATACATGATTATGCTCATATTCCGGTATAATAATATTTTGGTCCGATTGCGCATCAATGATATGGCTTTCATTCACCAGAACGGTTAACCTGATATTGCCTTCCATGTCTTCCAGGGCTGTCACATCAATGGTAAGACTGACCTGGCGGTTTGAATCATTGTATTCTGTCGTCATATCTATACTGACCTGCGGGCTTATGGCAAGTCGATCAGAAACCAGGGACTGCCAAAGTCCTATGTTGTCAACGGTCATAAAGTCCTGCCCCTCAAACTCCGTCCTGTCAATCACTGCTGCCGGCTTACCAAGAAAAGGCGCCAGGAAATTTTCCAGATCTTCAGCGTCCTCATTCCTGAAGTCATATACATTTTGAGATGTAGGTTGCGCCAGGAATTTACCATGAATGGCTGTCGAAACAACCTTACCTTCAAAAACTGTCAGGATACTTTCGAGTTCAGCTGTTCCAGCAGGACAGTTGGGGCAACTGACTCCGGTGAGCTCTTCAAGTAAAACCACTTTCTGAACGCTGCTAGTCGTATCCTCCGGATCTATGCCGCCGTCAGGAATAAAAACGGGTTGTTCCTCGCATGAAACAAAAAATAAAAGAGCTAAACCTAAAAAAACTAATGACCTCATACTATTATCTTAAAAACTTGAGCTTGCTGAAAAATTGAAGCCGCTGAATGCTGGTTCAAGACGGCAAATACCTCCTGTACAAACGATTCCTTCCACCTGTTTGATATAACTGAGAGAAAATCTGTTTGCTTTATGGGTATAGTAAATATCTATCCTTGGAAAATGAAGCAATTTCTTTTCTCCATTTTCTTCTGCGGTTTGTTTTCCTGCCGACATGTTATACATGTCAGAAACCACAAATGACCAATGAGGTGCAACCGCATATTCCACCTGGGCGAATAACCAGTCGCCATAGTCCTGCCCGTAACCCGCTTTTTCATCTTCGCCTGTATTCATGTATTGCAATTCAAAGCGGATTGAATTTTTTCGGTTGATTTTATACAAGAAATCAACATAGGGGACAAATGTCTCGACCAATGGCACATCAGGTTTTACTTCGTAAATCTCTTGGTTGTATTGCAGAAGCTGTATACCTCCTTTAATGGTCCATAATCTCTTGTACTTGTAATACACTTCTGTATAAAGTTCCTGGTACAGCTTTTTACCATCCAGGTCCGTTATGTATGAAAAGTTGACATTCGTCGTCAGTGATTTATTCCATCGGTATTTAACATCCGCCTGAAGGGCCCTTTCAGATAGTAATTGGGTTGCTGGAGAGTATCTGGCCAGGAGTCTGTAGGTGTTCTGCCTGTTCATCGGTGGAATGAAGTTGACCAGGCCGCGGTTGAGTCGGAGGTTAGGGTCTACACGAAAATCAAAGCTTTCTGTTCGCTTTCCTTCAAGTGTGATACCCAGTCCGCTTTTGGCGTAACTGAGGCTCGTATATAACACAGTACCATCCCGCTTCACTAGTTTACCAAAGCTTTCCACCCCATTAATATCAGTCAAGACAGCCGTTGGGTCAAAATAGGCTTCCGCCGTTTTATAAGCCGCTTCCATATACCAGCTGAAAGGTCCTGCAATCATGGTATTGAAAAAGGACATCGAATAGGTATTGTGCACAGGGGTCACCCTGTCGCCTTGTGAGTAGGTGCTTATAATATCAACCACCCTGTCCATGGTGTCGTCATCAAGTGTCCTGTTGACAATTCCAAATCCTGGAGCAAGGGTAAACAGTTTTTCCTCACTGGATAAATCGAGAAATCCTTCTATACTTGCTCCAGTGACTACAGGCTGATATTCGCTGAACAGGAATTTCTGACGTCCGGAAAATCCTTTCAACTGCCAGTTTTCGTTGAGGTTGTATATCAGTCTAACCCCATAAAGAGGGTTATCGATCAATAATGGACGTTCCTCAAAGGCCCTGTAGATTATACCACTTCCAATCTGATCATAAATATGCCCTATCCGAATATTGAATTTGTCAATTGTCTTCGCAACATGCCATCTTCCAATGCCTTCGCCTGTATAGGAGTCACTGGGGTTAAGCAGGTTTGAATTGTTGAACATATCAAACCTCAGGCCCAGGTCGAAGCCTTGTATAGAATAGCCCAGGTCGAGCCAGGCCTGTCCACCAAATAATTGCCGGTCATATTGCGGGATATTAGCAGCACCGATCAGGGAATCCCTCATAAAGAAATTGGCGCTCGACTGAAAGCCTCCTGTAAAGCTCCCCTGATCCTGAGCGTGGGAATATGCGCTGAATAAAAGACTAAAAATCAAGCCTTTGAAAAGTAATGAGAATCGTAAATACACTTTGACTGTTTTGTACAGGCTAAGATAGGAACTAATTGCAAAAAGAAGGATAATTTGAGGACAGCGTCACGAGGACAAAATGACTCGATTTCAGAAGCCTTATTCTGCAGCGAAACCAGAAAATCGCATATCCAGCCGCATGTCAATGGTAGATGGCGGGAATTGCCTGAATTCAAGGGCTATTTCAATAATGGCACGATCGTCTTTTACAAGATCCCTGATATCCAATAAGGTGGGAAGAAGTTCTATTTCTTCCTTTCGTCCAAGATTTACAAAATCGAGGTAAAATAACTCCCGACGCCTGAAATCAGGACTCTCAATCAGATAGACATTCACAGAATTGATAAAATCAAGATCAATATTATCATTGAATCGCGGCCTGATAAATGCTGAAAAGGGAACGACTTCATCGACATCTTCAGCATTAAAACCAAGATTATTGATTGTTAACTCAACAGGTATAATAACCATATCCTTGACAATGCCATGTGTTTCCAATACACTGAGACCGGCCTGAATAGTAAAATTTGTCTGCGCATTGACATCAAACAGGGGATCACGGGTACTGCAAGAGCACAAAATGAGAGCAATTGATACGAAATAAAGCTGCTTG
>RFSX01000060.1 GCA_009923745.1 Chitinophagia bacterium | reverse complement strand
ACGATCTCAAAGAGATCAAAGACATCATGAACCGTTCTACGCGATTCATATCCCTGAGCGGCATATCAGGCATCCTTGCGGGCTTGATAGCACTTTTAGGTCTTTATTTTGCCCATTCGCTTTTCTACAAAAAGGTGGAACCCCTGGGTTATATGCCATCAAATGTGGCAGAGCTCGATATACCTGTGCTGCTTGGCATTGCCTGCTCTACCATGTTCCTTGCGATCAGCCTAGCTGTTTTACTGACCGTGAGGAAAACAAAAACCATGAATCAAAAAGCCTGGAACAAGCAAAGCAAAACGCTCGTGATTAATCTAGCTATTCCCCTGGTAACCGGTGGTTTGATGTGTCTAATCCTCCTCGCCCATGGTTTCATAAGCTTTTTGGCACCTATCAGCTTGATCTTTTACGGCCTTGGATTGGTAAATGCCAGCAAGTATACGCTTAAAGAGATTCAGCAATTAGGAGTTCTTGAAATACTGCTGGGACTATTGGCATTTATCCTGATTGAATACAGCCTGGCATTCTGGGCAATAGGCTTTGGTTTTGCACATATAGTGTATGGATTGCTTATCCATCGCAAATACAGCGTATGAAAAACCTGCTCAACAAACTGGACAAGGCCTTTGAAAACAGGATTCGCCTTGCTTTGATGTCTGCACTCATGGTAAATGAAAACCTGGACTTTACGAGCCTGAAGGAATTGCTTGGCCTGACAGATGGAAACCTGGCCAGCCATCTTAAAAACCTGGAGAACAAAGGATATATCACATTCGATAAGATATTCCAGGATAGAAAACCTTTAACCAATTATAGGGCTACCCAAAAAGGGAAAACAGCCTTCACCGAACATCTCAATGCATTGGAGCAATTGCTTAAGAGCCAACAGAGATAATCAAAAAAACAGAAAGTATGAATACCAGCATCATCAACAAAAGACATGTTTTCATAGCACTGGGAATAGTGCTCATTCTAAGCATTCCGTTTATGGCTATGCAAATAACTGAAGAAGTAAACTGGAGCAAAGCCGACTTTATTTTAATGGCCTTGATTCTTTCCGGTATTACAGCTGTCTACGAGCTTGCTGCACATAAGTCACAACTAAACAGCTACAGGATAGCTATCGGTATAGCCTTGCTCGGAATGTTTTTACTTTTTTGGGTCAATGCAGCCGTTGGTATCATTGGCCATGAGTCCCAGGATGCCAATATGCTATATGCCGTGGTTTTTCTTGTCATAGTCATAGGAGCTGCTGCATCAAAAATGAATGCCCTGGCCATGTATAAAACCATGATGCTGGGTGCTCTGAGTACAATAGCAGTGCCTTGCATTGTCTACATCATCTGGCCGCCAGCTAGTATCTCCTGGTCTCCCGGCGTATTCAAGGTTTTTCTGATGAGTGGCTTTTTTGCTTCTTTATTTGTTCTCTCAGCATTCCTTTTTAAAATGTCGGGTAAAAGCGCTTTGAAAATGTAGTTAGGTCTTTGGCCGGACTAAGCCCATAAACAAGGGATTAATAAACACATGTGCGTCGTCTTGCTTGTACTTAGTACTAAGTACTCTAAACTGAGCATCTATTCCTCGATAGCGATGCAGGACCTGATAATGACAGCCATTGGATCATTACCCTCAATAAGGACACTCTCATCATGCAGGCTACTTGGACAGCCTGGGTTGAAAGCTTTCAGATGATTCAGCTAAGAACCAGCGACTGATCTAATATGCTAGGGTTCAACGATGATAAGCCGTCTGGACTGGACAAGTTTGTTCTCAGGATTCCTTATATTATACAGATACACCCCTTTAGGGAGATAAGGTAATTTGACCGGTAATTCCTGATTAGATCGCATTATAACGAGCTGGCCAGACCATATTTTTTTTCCAATGATATTGCTGATGGTAAAATTGTAAACACCTTTTGTGGCATTGGTGAATTTTGCTTTTAAGTCTCCAAAGGTTGGGTTCGGGTAAATGTGAATACTTTCCTCCAGATACTTACAGTCATTGTGACGTCCAAGCTGTCGACTGCTGTGGAAATAAAAATAAGGCTTTGGCTCAAAAACCAATCGCGCCATTTCTACCATGGAATCGTATGGAAAAAAACTCTGAAACCTATACCGAATATCTCCGAAGTTATCCTGTAGTACCTTTTCCTCATCAAGCTGTTTGTTCTGCCATTGCGAGGTGTATATTTCAATTTGATCTACAGAATAAACCGCTTCTGTCTCAGTCACAAAACCCTGCATCAGCGTATCCAGGTCATCAAATCGATCAGCCCTTTTATAACTATGTGTTGTTGATATGGTGCCGGTTAATCGTAACTTCTCTATACCCTCTCCTCTAGCCCAACTCTTGAGATCACTTTCCATGTCTTCAAGACTGAGCACACTCACAAATTCATTGGAAGTGCTTTTGTAAAAGTCTTCCTTTATGTAGTAGCTTACAAGCGGCCAGGGTTCATTAAAAACCATCATTTGCCGGGATCGTGGTTGGAATATATCCGGACCCTGCATGCCTGAGAAAAGCAGGGTTCGCTTTCCCAGTTGATAAAACTCTTTGTAAAGGCCTGCAGATAACTCGAAATCGGTATTGTGTCGATTGGACTGCTTAATGGCCAATCGATCTACACAGGCAAATTGGAAATAAGGCAATTTGATGGCGGCAAAATTCCTGATATCACTATCAAGACTTGTTCCATACCGGTAAATCGTATCAGTCAAGGAATAGCTGGGCTCATCTTGCGCAGATAAGGTCATGGTCAGACCCTGCAAGCATACATATAGTCCAGCCAATGAAATCGTATATAAGATCCTATGCAATATTCTGAATGTTAACGTATTGAGCATATATTCCTTCACGTGATGACAATTCATCATGCGTGCCGGAGTCTACAATTTTACCATTATCGATAACAAATATATTATCGACAGACTGAATGGTGGACAATCGATGCGCAATTATCAGGGCGGTTCGATCCTTTAAAATATTTATCACTGCTTCACTGAGCACCCTTTCTGATTCAGGGTCCAATGAGGATGTTGGTTCATCGAGTATCAGAATATCTGGATTCTCGACCAGGGCTCGTGCAATAGTAAGTCGTTGTTTTTCGCCACCGCTCAAATCCGAGCCTCTCTCACTGATCAAGCTATCCAGTCCTTTACCCATGGCCTTAACAAAGCCATCTGCTCGAGCCATTTTGAGGCAATCCCATATCAGGGAATCAGGGATATTTGATCTCCCCATAGTGATATTATTTCTTACTGTATCGTTGAAGATGAATGATTGCTGAGAAACATAGCCTATGCTTTTGTATAGCGACTCCTTTCTAATCTCATCAATCCGGCGTCCATCAAAGCTTATAGTACCACCATGAGCTTTTATCATTTTAAGCAACAATCTAATTATCGTAGACTTTCCAGCACCAGAGGCACCGACCAGGGCCACTTTCTGTCCTTTCTGAATTTTAAGGTCGAGTTTATTTAGAACACGGCTTTCACCATAAGCATAGCTGACAGCATTAAACTCAATTGTATTATTGAATACAAAATCCTCTTTACCATCCACAGATAAAGAATCGTTATGCAAGTCCGTCAGCTCATCTATACGCTCCAGAGAGGCCGAACCCCGCCTTAAATAATAATACGCTGTACTGAATGACTTTAAAGGCTCAATGACATGATAAAAGGCCAATACAAAGGCAAAAAATGTTTCCGCACGCAAATCAGTATTCATCACCATACGCGCACCAAACCATAATAATGCTACTACAACGGTCACGCCTAAAAATTCTGACATGGGAGAAGAGAGTTCCTGCCTTCTTGTAACCCGATCAAATTTCTGACGATACGATTCATTACGGGATGAAAAAGAATCACGCCAGAATTGGCCAACCCTGTAGATCTTAATCAGCAATGTACCATCCAGGCTTTCGTCCGTCGTTTTGGTGATCATGGACAGCTGTGATTGCAGTTGCGATGATTGCCTTTTGAGTGTTTTGGATAATGTGCCTATTACAAGAGCTGTGAAAACCATGAGTACAAGCACAAAAAAACTTAGAGTAACACTTATACTGAGCATCAGGAATACAGCTCCCACCACGATTATGGGCGACTTTATCATTGTGTCAATAAACCGCAGCATATTCCATTCAATCTCCTGCACATCATTACTCATCCTTGTAATGAGATCACCCCTGCTGTTGTTCTTTTCCTGGTCATAGCTCAAGTCCAGGTAACTATCATACAGTTTTGTCCTGAGATCCCTTGCTACTGAAGAACGAACCGGCACCATAATATATAAGGCGAGGTATCGGAACAGGTTTTTCAGAAAGATGGTAAGCGCTATAAACAGGCATGTAAGTAAAAGAGCTTTATCAGCACCATAGTTATCAATGATTTCCAGGAAATAGTACTGAAGCCAATCAATGATATCGAAAATACTGTCTGGCCTTTCCGATTGTTCCGGCCTTGTAGAAAAAAGAAAATGGAATAAAGGTATGATGAGTGGAATAGATACAATGGTGAACAGGGCCATCAAAAGGTGGCTGAGCGTACTCAAAAGTACTTTGCCCCTGTAGGGATAAAGAAGTCGGTAGAGTTTTCTGAAATCACGCATTGGATCTGGCAACTGCGATTTTGAACGCAAAATGCCGTGACTAAATTATTTCAGTTCGAAATCTTCAATAAACTTTGTGGTCACATCCCCTCTCAGGAACCGCTCGTCTTTCATGAGTTGCTGATGGAAGGGGACCGTTGTTTTGATACCTTCAATTATGAATTCATCAAGAGCACGCGCCATTTTTTTGATGCACTCTTCCCTTGTTTCTGCTTTACATATCAATTTAGCAATCATTGAATCATAATATGGTGGGACGGCATATCCCGCATATACATGTGTATCCACTCTGACGCCTTGTCCTTTAGGACTGTGGAACGAGGTAATCAAACCCGGGTTAGGTCTGAAATCCTTGTAGGGGTCTTCCGCATTGATCCGGCACTCTATTGAATGCATTTCCGGATAGTAACTTTTGCCTAATAGTTTTTCACCAGCTGCAACCTTTATCTGTTCTTTAATCAAATCCCTGTTGATCACTTCCTCTGTTACAGGGTGCTCAACCTGTATCCGTGTATTCATTTCCATAAAGTAAAAATTCTTGTACTTGTCCACAAGAAATTCAACCGTTCCAACGCCTTCATAGTCAATGGCTTTACCGGCCTTGATAGCCGCCTTACCCATTTTATCTCTGAGTTTCTGGTCAAGGAAAGGTGACGGTGATTCTTCAAGCAGTTTTTGGTGCCGTCTTTGAATCGAACAATCCCTTTCTGACAGGTGAATCACTTTTCCGTGCTGATCGCCGATAATCTGAATTTCAACATGTCGGGGTTCTTCGACAAACTTTTCAAGGTACATGGCGTCATTACCAAAGGCGGCAGCGGCTTCTTGCTGGGCTTTCTGAAGCTGGGATTCAAACTCCTCTTCGCTTTTGACGATACGCATACCTTTACCACCACCACCGGCAGAGGCTTTAAGCATCACCGGGTAACCGATATCTTTTGCAATCTTGAGGCCTTCCTTGACAGATTTTAGTTGCCCGTCAGAGCCTGGTACGACAGGAACCTTTGCAGCAATCATGGTTTCCTTGGCCGTAATTTTATCACCCATCTTTCGAATCATATCGGCAGATGGCCCGATAAACTTCACACCATATTCTGTGCAGACTTCAGCAAAATTGGCATTCTCTGCCAGGAAGCCGTATCCAGGATGAACAGCATCGGCGTTGGTAATCTCCACAGCAGCCATGATTCTGGGAATACTCAGGTAGGACTCGGCAGAACTTGGTGGCCCGATGCATACCGCTTCGTCTGCAAACCTGACATGCAAGCTGTCCTTGTCGGCTGTTGAATACACAGCAACCGTCTTGATTCCCATTTCCTTGCAGGTTCTTAATATACGCAAGGCTATTTCACCTCTGTTGGCAATTAATATCTTCTCAAACATGATTCGATTTTAGAAAAAACCCAATAAAAACTCATTATCCCTTAGGATCTACAAGGAACAGCACCTGGTCGTATTCAACAGGACTTGCATCATCGACAAGCACTTTAACGACCTTACCGGCCACTTCACTCTCGATTTCATTGAAGAGCTTCATAGCTTCTACAATGCAGACAACATCTCCCTGGGCAATCGTATCTCCTACAGACACATATACCGGCTTATCCGGAGATGAAGACCTGTAGAAAGTACCTACGATTGGTGATTTAACCTCCAGAAGTCCTTCTATAGATTCGGGAGCTGCAGCAGGCTCTTCCGTTTTAGGAGCCGGTGCCGCAGGTCTGGCTTCAGGAGCTGCAGCAGGAATCTCGACTGGTGCTGATGCAGGTACGCTCTGTACAACAGGTGTAGATACAATCGGAGCGGGCGCCGATACAGCCTTTTTAGTGTAGTTCTTATTGCGTACAATGAGTTCAAACTCACCCTCTTTTATCTTAACCTCTGCGATCTCCGATTTGGAGATGAATTTCAATAAGTCCTGGATTTCTTTATAAGTCATAATGTCTACTTTATTCTTTCCTGATAAGATCGTGTTTTTGAATCAATTTTAATAATATCACCCTCATTGATGAAGATCGGCACCTTTACCTCTGCCCCTGTTTCCACCGTAGCGGGCTTTGTCACGTTAGTCGCTGTATTACCTCTCTCCCCAGGTTCAGTATAGCTAACCTCAAGTTGAACATACTGCGGAAGGTCAATGGTCAATGGTCTTTCCTCTTCTGCATGGAAAAGGATCTCTACGTTCTCACCATCCTTCAGAAGGTCCCCATTTTCTATCATTTCTCCATCAAGCATGATTTGCTCAAATGTTTCGTTATTCATAAAATGGAAGTCGTTACCATCCTTGTAAAGGAATTGGTATGTCCTTCTTTCCACACGGACAATATCAATTTTATGTCCTGAAGGCCAGGTATTATCAAGCACCTTACCCGTTGTTAATGATTTGATCTTCGTTCTCACAAAAGCCGGTCCTTTCCCGGGCTTAACGTGAAGAAACTCTACAACTTTGTATATATCATGGTTGTAATTGATACATAATCCGTTTCTGATATCAGATGTACTTCCCATTTTTTTGAATTAATGATTTCTATATTAAACGCATTAATAAGACCATTCGATCAACACCGATCCCCAGGTAAATCCTCCCCCGAAGGCGGTCAGCATAATCTTATCTCCTTTCTTGAATTTATCTTCAAAATCTCTCAGCACCAAAGGTATGGTTGCTGCTGTTGTGTTTCCATAGTTTTCGATATTTACAAGGACCTTCTCATGCGGAAAATCGAGTTGATCCGCTACTGAATATATAATCCTCTTATTGGCTTGGTGCGGTATCAACCAATCTATATCATCATTGCTCAGACCATTGCGCTCCATCACCTGGGCAATGGTATCAGCCATGCCTTTCACGGCGTATTTAAATACAACCCTTCCTTCCTGGTAGACGGCATGTTCTTTATTCTGGACGGTTTCAATAGTTGCCGGGTTCAAAGATCCTCCCGCTTTCATATGCAGGTATTCAGCACCTGAACCATCGCCTTTCAATATGGCATCCGTGATACCAGGCTTATCGGATGGTTCAAGAAGTACTGCTCCAGCCCCATCGCCAAAAAGGATGCAGGTGGTTCGATCTTCATAGTTCAAAATTGAAGACATCTTGTCTGCTCCGCACACCAGTATTTTCTTATGTGTGCCGGCTTCTATAAATTTGCTTGCAGTTATCAATGAAAAAAGAAATCCCGAACACGCAGCATTGACATCAAAGCCGTAAGCATTCACAGCCCCCAACTTGCTGGCCAGTATATTGGCTGTATCAGGGAAAACAAAATCGGCTGTGACCGTACCCACAATAACAAGTTCTATTTCTTCGGGACGTGTATTTGTTTTTTCCAGCAGTTGCTTGGCTGCTTCCAGGCACATATCGCTGGTCGCCTTACCGGGTTCTTTAAGAATATGACGTTGTTTGATACCAGTCCTGCTGACAATCCACTCGTCATTGGTTTCGACCATTTTTTCCAGGTCTTTATTGGTTAGAACATCCTCGGGTACGTAACCACTTACACCAGTTATTGCCGCGTATTTCTTTCCCATCAGCTTATTAATTGAGTCGGATGGCAAATAAACGAAATTCTACTGAAAAGTAGGCCATTTTATAGCTTGTAAAGCTAAGAGATTAAAAAAATTACTTCTAGGTAATGAATTGCTTATCAGATTTTTAAAAATTACAAAAAGTTTAATGTATTAAAATTTTGGCTTTTTCGGTGGCCTTTAAAATGCTT
>RFSX01000059.1 GCA_009923745.1 Chitinophagia bacterium | reverse complement strand
TGAAAATGGTTTGAAGCCAAGGTCTATGACCAGGGATCTGGATTGGGGTGTTGATGTACCCCAGGAAATAGAGGGTTCCAAAGGCAAGAAACTATACGTCTGGCTGGATGCCCCTATCGGTTATATATCTGCAACAAAAAAATGGGCGGAAGAAAACAACAGCGACTGGAAAAAGTACTGGCAGGATGATGAGACAGCCTTGATTCACTTCATCGGAAAAGACAACATCGTATTTCACTGTATAATCTTTCCGGCGATCCTGAAAGCACATGGAGATTACATACTACCGGTCAATGTTCCTGCCAACCAGTTTATGAATCTTGAAGGAGGAAAGATATCCACATCCCGTAATAGGGCTGTCTGGGTTCATGAATACCTGGAGGATTTTCCCGGCAAGCAGGATGTTCTTCGATACGCTATGATAAAAAACATGCCTGAGCTGAAGGACAGTGAATTCACATGGAAGTCCTTTCAGGATGCCAACAACAATGAACTGGTAAATAACCTGGCCAACTTTATCAATCGGGTGATCGTATTGACCAATAAATACTACGACGGCGTAGTGCCTGATTTTGATGAAGACCTCGATATAAATGGTGCTGAGGAAGAGGGAGAAATCAGCTACCACGATTCCGAGTTGGTAAGGCTCTTCGACAGGATAGATGAGTTGACAGACAGTATCAGAAAGTTTGATTTCAGGTCTGCTCTCGGCACCCTTATGGAAATCTCAAGCCAGGGTAACCAGCTTCTTCAATTCAATGAGCCCTGGAAAACCATAAAGGAAGAACCTGACAATGTAAAAGTACTTATGCATCTTTTGATACAGTACGTATACTCCATCGGAATTTGCTGCCGGCCCTTCATGCCATTTACATCAGATAAAATCATGAAGCTTCTGAATACTGAGATAACGGATGATAAAGCGCTCTTGCTGGACTTGTGCAATCAACTGGCAGAAGGTGGATGGCCTGTTGAATCAGGCCATAAAATAGGTCAAGCTGAACACCTTTTTGAACGTATTGATGATAGCGTGATAGAAGAACAAATTCAAAAGTTGGAAAACAGACAACAGGAAATGGAGGAAACAAATGATAAACCCATCTTGAAGGAAAATATAAGCTTTGAAGACTTTACCAAATTGGACATCCGGTCAGCAACAATTATAGAAGCTGAAAAGGTCGAAAAGACAGACAAGCTTCTCAAACTGACACTGGACCTGGGCTTTGAGAAAAGGACGGTGGTTTCTGGAATAGCGCAGGACTATCAGCCTGAAAATATCATTGGTCAGCGTGTTACTTTGCTGGCTAATCTAGCTCCTCGCAAAATCAGGGGGGTAGAGTCACAGGGTATGATACTTATGGCAGAAAACAATGATGGCTCACTGAAATTCGTTGAAGCTTCTGATGGCGCCGAGAACGGAGCATCTATAGGCTAAAGCCCGTGGCACAATAAACAGTCAAAAAAATCAATGTGAAAACAAAAGTTCAAAAATGGAGAAGTTCTTTTTTCCTGATACTCTTGTTTTCAATACAAGTACTTACTGCTCAGGCCCAACTCAGTGATCAGGCTGAAATTTCCTTGATAACATGCCGCCCCGGAGATGAAATCTATAATGCCTTTGGCCATACCGGCATAAGAATCAACGACCCCGTTTATAGAATTGATCTTGTTTTTAATTATGGTATGTTCTCATTCAGTGAGCCTGATTTTGTCCCTAAATTCTTACGGGGCAAACTGATGTACTGGCTGGGTACGGAAAACTATAAAGACTTTCTCAATAACTACAGCAACCAGCGCAGGTCTGTTTTTGAGCAAAATCTTCAGCTCGGATACGAAGAGAGGAACACTGTCTTCTATGCTCTTCAAAACAATCTTAGGAAAGAAAACAGGCGATACCTGTATGATTTCTTTTTTGACAATTGCTCGACAAGACCACGCGATGTGTTCTTTCATAATCTGGAAAGTCTTCAAATCGACAGTTCCGACACAGAACAAATGAGTTTCAGACAAATGCTCGATGTCTATACCTCTGCAAGACCATGGGCAGATTTTGGAATAGACCTTATTATTGGATCAAAGGCAGATCGGGAAGCCCACATCAAAGACCAAATGTTTCTTCCGGAATTCCTTATGCTCCATCTGTCAAAGACACGTCTTGATGGCCATGCATTGGTTGAATCCACGACATTAAGCCTTGATTACGAAGAAGATGCCAGGCAACGCGATAAGGATAAGTGGTTCAGCCCATCTCTGCTATTTAGTCTTTTTTTACTACTGGAACTTATTCTTTTTTTGAGACCTGGTTGGTTTTCATCAAAAACAATAAAAGTATATGATGCCCTGTGGTGGACCCTGATGAGCCTGTGTGGCCTCATCCTTCTATTCATGTGGTTTGGCACAGACCATGAAGCCACAAAGCAGAATATGAATACTCTCTGGATGCATCCGTTCTATGTTCTTCTTTTCAAAAAAAGGAATCGCAAGCTATACATCTTTTTTGCCTTATTCCTTATCCTAGCCCTGCTCCAGCAATTCTTTCTGCAGAGCCTTCATATCGCATCGATGCTCATTATTCTGTGTCTGTTTATCAAGCTTATGCGTCATCTTAATAACAGCTAGCACTGTCTTTGTCTGACTTTTTGTCTTGAATATTTGAATAAATGGACCGAATGGCAGAATAATTAGCTCAATAGTGCTTTGGTACATATATTGACCTAGTCCATAGCAATAGAAAGAACAATGTTTAAAGAACTAGAATATAGAAAACGCATACAGGCCGCCAATGAAAATGAAATCATCCCGATATTCTCGGTATCCGAGGATGAAGATGATCAAAAAATGAAGGAAGATATTCCTTCCACACTGCCTGTTCTCGCCTTAAAAAATACAGTACTGTTTCCAGGTATCGTGATTCCTATAACCGTAGGAAGAGCCCGATCGGTAAAAGCTGTAAAGGCTGCCTTTGACTCTGACAAACTCATCGCTGTATTTTCTCAAAAGGAAATGAATACGGAGGATCCTACCGAAATGGATCTGTTTAAAATCGGTGTTGTCGCAAGGATAATCAAGATTCTGAAAATGCCGGACGGCAGCACGACAGCTATACTTCAGGGCAGACAAAGGTGTGAGCTCATTCGCCTCAGCAACGAAGATCCCTACCTCGAAGCGGAAATAAGCCAGCTGCCAATGAATGAAAACAACTCCATAGAGTTTAAAGCCAAGATATCGTCCATAAAGGATATGTCCAGGAAGATTATTGAAATGTCCCCACAGATTCCTGCAGAGGCAGCACTGATGCTGAATAACATAACAAGTGATGGCTTTTTGTTGAATTTTATAGCTTCAAACCTCAATATTCCTGTAAAGGCCAAGCAGGAAGTACTCGAAATAAGAGACATCGATGAGAAGGCTACCATAATCCTGGCCAAGGTAAATGAAGAACTTCAGATGGTAGAGGTGAAAGGCCAGATTGAATCCAAAGTTCGCGGAGATATTGAAAGGCAACAGAGGGATTATTTCCTGAACCAACAGCTAAAAACTATTCAGGATGAGCTTGGGCAGAATCCTCAGACCGAGCAGATTCAAGAGCTTGAGAATAGAGCAAAAGATAAAAAGTGGCCCGAGTATGCGGCCAAGCACTTTGAAAAACAATTAGAGCGTGTTAAACGAATGAACCCTCAGGTGGCTGAATATTCGATACAGTTAAACTATCTGGAACTTATCCTCGACCTGCCATGGAATGACTATACAGAAGACAACTTTAAGCTGGTATCCGTAAAAAAAGTACTGGACGACGATCATCATGGCCTGGAAGAGGTGAAAGAACGTATCCTGGAACACTTGGCCGTTCTTAAGCTCAAAGGTGACATGAAAGCCCCCATCCTATTATTGGTTGGACCTCCTGGTGTAGGTAAAACAAGTCTGGGCAAATCTATAGCAACGGCCCTGGGAAGGAATTTCATACGCATGTCGCTCGGTGGATTGCATGATGAATCTGAAATCCGTGGCCATAGAAAAACATACATAGGGGCTATGCCGGGAAGGATTCTTCAGTCGATCAAAAAAAGTAAATCATCCAATCCTGTTTATATCCTGGATGAAATAGATAAAATCGGAAAAGACTTCAGGGGAGACCCTTCCTCTGCGCTGCTGGAAGTTCTTGACCCTGAACAGAATTCCACTTTCTATGACAATTACCTGGAACTGGATTATGATCTGTCCAAGGTGCTTTTTATAGCTACAGCAAATTCCATCAACACCATTCAACCAGCCCTGCTGGACAGAATGGAAGTTATTGAAATCAGCGGCTATTCAACGGAAGAAAAAATTGAAATCGCAAAAAAGCATCTTATTCCAAAGCAACTAAATGCACATGGTTTAACAGCTAAAGATGTGCGGCTGGGTAAAAGAGCAATAGCCAAAATTATTCGGGAGTATACCCGGGAATCCGGCGTCAGAAATCTGGACAGGGAAATAGCTGGTGTCATGCGGAACATCGCCAAGAAAAAAGCCATGAATCAGAAATACGATGCTTCGATCAATGAAGAACACATTAAGGATATCCTCGGTCCTTATAAGTTTCCTCCTGACAGCCATGCACAAATTAAAAGTCCGGGTGTGGCTGTAGGCCTGGCCTGGACTCGCGTAGGTGGCGATATTCTATACATCGAATCGAGCCTTAGCAAAGGAAAGTCTAAACTCATCCTTACCGGAAATCTGGGTGAGGTCATGAAGGAATCTGCCACGACGGCATTAAGTTTTATAAAAGCCCATGCCCATGAGCTTGGCATTGACAGTAAAGATTTTGATGCACACGAATTGCATGTGCATATTCCTCAAGGTGCCATTCCCAAGGATGGTCCAAGTGCCGGGATTACTATGATGTGTTCTATGGTTTCAGCTTTTACAGGCAAGAAAATAAAAAACAGACTGGCCATGTCAGGGGAGATTACCTTGCGCGGAAAGGTACTACCAGTAGGAGGTATCAAGGAAAAAGTTCTGGCCGCTAAAAGGTCAGGGGTGAAGACCATTATACTGTGTAAGGAAAATGAAAAAGACGTAAATAAAATCAAGTCTGAATATATTAAAGACATCCAATTCTTATACGTTGAATCGATGTCTGAAGTGCTGGATCATGCGCTGGGCATAAATCTCAATTGATCTTGAAGTAATTAGGCGTTAAATTGACGTTAATATGAGATATTGATCGAGATCTCATGTATTTTGCAGTTTTAACATTGGCGAAAAGTGAATTCGCTGCATCCTATAAAGACTAATATATGCGTAGGCATCTCAGCATAGTTTTCCTTCTTCTTCTAAGCGCTAGCCTTTTTTCACAAAATAAAGATGGTAAGCCGAGAGTGGTTCAGTTTTCGGGTGTTGTTGTTACTGTTGATGAGTTTGGAGAAATGGTACCTCTCCCTTACACAACCATTGCCGTTCAAGGTACTGAAAGAGGAACCTATGCTGAAATTGATGGATTTTTCTCTCTGGTAGCGGAAGAAGGAGACACTATAGTTTTTAGCCGTGTAGGTTTTGAAACAGTAAAGCACGCTGTACCAGACACACTGGTCAATAATTTTTATTCCTGGTACCAGGTCATGAGTCGTGACAATGTGCTTTTACCAGAAGCGGTTATCTATCCCTGGCCAAGCAAAGACCACTATAAAATTGAATTCCTCGCCATGGACGTTTCAAATGAATTAAGACAAAGGGCCAAAGAGAATTTGGCCAAAGAAGTGCTTGAAAGGATGCAATCTGCCGTCCCAGCCGATGGTGCTGAAGCATATAGTCTGACAACGCTGCGACAGATCGAAGAATTTAAATACTCCGGTCAATACAAGCCACAGAATATCTTCAATATCGCGTCCTGGGCTCAGTTTGTCAAAGCCTGGAAGCGAGGCGACTTCAAGCGGAAAAAGAAAAAAGATCCAGATAACAACTGATAGGATTAAAACTTTTAAATGATTACTTAAACTTCGAATTGCCATATCTATCCGTGAAGCATTTTGAATGACAACAAGTTCCTCAATCAGTACGTTTAGTATGGCATCAAATAAATGAACATTATGAACAAGTTTAGCATCTTCGCATTTTTACTGGCATTTTGTTTTGCTTCAGCATGCAATAAGCCTGGTCAAAGTTCAGAAATCACTAATTCTGAAACCGCATCTGTGCACCCCGCACAATCAGGAAATAGAGCAGGAAGCAAGAAGTCCTCATACAAGCCAGCACCCGGAGCTAAAAATACAACTATGGCGGCAAGCCCTTCGAAAGAAGATGCACACAGTGAAGAACACCTGAACACGGGTGGCTTGATGTGGACTACTTTTGACAAGCTTGCCAAAGAAAATAATTCTGATAATAAAAAATATCTGGTTGATGTATATACCGAATGGTGTGGGTGGTGCAAGGTGATGGATAAGAAGACATTCACAGACCCTGCTATTCAAAAGTACCTGAAGAAAAACTTTCATATCGTAAAATTTGATGCAGAACGGAAGAACCCTGTCCCTTTCAAAGGCAAACAATATGAGTGGGTTGCCGGTGGACGTAGAGGAATAAACCAGCTTGCCCTGGAATTATTAGGCAGTCGTTTATCCTACCCTACTTTGGTGTATCTTGATGAAAATATGAATAAGATTACCTCTTCGCCGGGATACAAAACCCCTGAGCAGCTTATTCAGGAACTAAAAGCTATCAATGACATGAAATCCTAAGGCAACATTTTATTGCTGAAAGGTGTCTTAGAATTGATAATAAGAACTTTATAAAGAAACTAAGGCTTCGATTATTTAAGACATTCCCTTATATTGTAGCCCATTAAAAATTGTTGTAATGAAATATTTTTTAGGATTGATATGTCTATTGGGATTAAGCCTTTCTTCTGAGGCTCAATCGGTTAAGACAGTATTTATTACAGATGTGGAAATAGCTTGGCTGGACAATGAAATAGTCAGTTTTGATGAAAGCATTAAAAAAATGCAGGAAGCGGTGGAAGCAAAAGACAGATATATGATCGCTGCGAATAAAACCGCCATTATAAAAGCCATCAACAGGCTATCTACCAACTGCAACACTACAGTAGGCAAAATTGATACTGAGATCAATCCTCCTGAAAAGTCAGCTGTAAGAGATTTGGATACGCCTCCTGATTACTACTACAATAAAAAGAAAAACACAGAAGCCTTGCAGGAATTAAAACTGACAGACAGCAATATAGCGGCTTTAAGAGTAAATGCAGCAAAACTCAAAGTACTAAAGGACAAACTTTCTGATAACGAATATTTTTTCCATCCTAAATATCCTGTTGCGGCTCAAAATATGACAATGGTTAAAGATATGCTTTCCATTGCTAAAACAAGCAACTCAATTATTCAAAGAAGTGTGGTAGCATATTAAAATTTATGGCATTCGAAACAGAGGGAATACTTCATAAAGTATTTGAAACAGAGAGTAAGACATCTTCATTCCAGGCAAGGGAATTCGTAATCAAAACAGACGGGGATTATCCACAGATGATAAAGTTCCAGCTCACCCAGGACAGGTGTGACCTGATAAATGGTTTTGAAGAAGGGCAAAAGATAAAAGTTCATTTCGACCTCAGAGGTCGCGAGTGGAATGAGAAGTTTTTCACCAACCTTAATGCTTGGAGAATTGAAGCGGCCCAGGCTCAAGACGGTGCTCCAGCTGCTCCTTCTCCAGGAGAAGAATTTACACCAATAGAAAGCAATTATGGCAGTTCTTCTGAATCGGATCAGATCCAGGCTGAAGACTTTGGTGACCTGCCATTCTAAAATCAGATCATCTCTATACAAGGGATTATTGTCGTGCCTGATTGCTTTGGGCCTGCCCCTTTCCAACACTATAGCACAAGAAGAATTTCTTGCTGTAAGCAGCAGCTTCGATCATTCCGCCCGGGAGTGGCAAATGTTCTATTATGACTTTAGCGCTGACATAGAGCAAAGAGCCACCATGTACCTGAAATGGCCGTTTAAAAACGATTGGACTGAATGGAGTATTGACATTGGCGATGAGATTTTTAATATAAAGCAGCGCTACAGAATGGCAGCTTTACAATTCGAACTTATATCAGCCGAAAGAACTGTGAGCATACGCCAGAAATGGCTAGGAGATAACAACGAATGGCTTATTTCATTTGATAAGACGAGCCTTAAATGGCAAACCGATACTCCTAATAATCTTGAATTATGGTATATGGAAGATGGTGAGGAGTACCTTGATATGTGGACCAGTTATCCGGGAGACAGCAGAGACTGGATTATCGAAGACAGGTTCGACGCACTGCCCAAAGAAGTAAAATTAGCAGCCGTCTTTATTACAATTTATCTTACTACACCTAAATACTGATAGTGCTTATCGGCTTGCTACAGATTCAAGCGAGTCTATAGCTTCAATAAGTTGCTCGCCATGAGACTTTGTAACCACTTTTGAAATTATGTGATCAATTTCACCTTCTTCATTCACAAGAACAGTAGTCCTGTAAACTCCGACGATTTCACGACCCATGAACTTTTTAGGTCCCCATAATCCGAAAGCATTGATCATTTCTTTTTCAGTGTCTGCAAGCAAAGAGTATTGAAACTCGTATTTATCTATGAATTTTTGATGCTTCTTGGCCTTATCAGGGCTTACCCCGAAAATCTTATAATCGCGTTTAGTAATATCTTTGAAGTTGTCACGGATAGAACAAGCCTCTTTTGTACAGCCTGGGGAGTCATCCTTGGGGTAAAAGAAAAGAATATA
>RFSX01000058.1 GCA_009923745.1 Chitinophagia bacterium | reverse complement strand
GCCCACCTTCCATTCCCATCCATTATGATAGCAACATGCCTGGGCAAGCGACTCAAATCAATTCTGTTCTTTAAATCCGACATCCATTTAGGCTTGATGGGCTCAATTTACAATATCTGTCTAAAAATAGGACTTATTCAGCGATGATATGTATCCTGAGGAACTATGTGTTCGATGAATCAGCTTTTAAGGCAGACAGAAATCATATACATCATCTACTGCTTGATATTGCTATAAGCCAGATGCAAAGAACGACCGTCTTGATAGCCGTCAAGCTTTTGTTTATTATTTTAGTGTAGCAATTACAGGGGATTGGCACATTAAGGCTGTTTCTGTTGTTCGTTTTCTCTATTCTAACCGCTATCATTTATTATATTAGATCGCAAAGCAAGAGCAGCAGTAAAAGCAGCTGGATTCAAAATTCGTATTAATGTATTTTTTACTTGTTTTCTTAGGTGGAGGCTTGGGAGCTATAAGCCGGTATGGCATAAGCTTATTATTTGTGGAAAGCACAAAATTGTATCCCTGGTCTACTTTCATAGCCAATACAATCAGTTGTCTGGCTCTTGGCCTTTTGCTGGGTTATTATCTTCAAAAAGGCATGGACCAAAAGATGAGTCTGTTCTTCATAACAGGGTTTTGCGGGGGATTCAGCACTTTCTCGAGCTTCACTTACGACAGCTTTAAACTTATTCAGGATGGGCAAGTATCCATGGCCGTCACTTACATTGCTGCCTCAGTATTATTGTGTTTGCTTTGCCTCTTGATTGGAATAAAGCTATATACAGGCCTTAATTCATAATATAATTTGTCATTTGATATATTAATTTATATTTAATTCTGCGCTTAATTGTGTTTACAAATTTTATGGAATAACATTAGTTTAAAAGCAGGGTAAATAAAAAATCTTAAAATGTTAAATGAACAAGTCAGATACATAATGACCAAGAATGTGGTCACGGTATCACCAAATGAAACACTGGAAAATATAACTAAATTGATGAATAAGAAGAAGCTACAGCAAATCCCGGTTGTAGAAAATGACCAGTTTAAGGGACTTGTTACAAGCTTCGACCTCTGGAGAGTTGGTGACTTCAAAAACAAAAAAGCAGAAGACATCATGATCAGAAAGGTCATTAAAATCACACCTATTGACAAAGTAGGCACAGCAGCAGAATTGTTCATGGACAAACGTTTCAAAGCATTACCCGTTGTCAACCTGAGGAATGAACTTAAGGGGCTCGTAACTGCCTTTGATGTAATAAAGCACGTTATGCAAAAGGAATATAAACCCAAGCATATGCTTTATCCTGAAGTATTTGAACAGGATTAATGTATTCGGTTACTAAGATCAGGCCTTGCTGACATTTATATTTAACTGGATCTCACCCGGTAGTTCAACGGTATGGCTGTTAGTGAAGTCCTCACTCAATGTGATTTCTTCGGCGAGAACTTCCGTCTTGATGTAATCTTGATAATCCTGTACAGCTTTTATTATGACTTCGTGACGATCGGCCGTGATCATAATTTTATCTGTAACTTCAAGATCCATATCCCTTCGGATACCCTGTATCCTGTTAATCAGTTCCCTGGCCATACCCTCTGCTTTCAACTCTTCTGTCATATGAATATCGAGAGCCACCGTAACATCACCATCCTGGGCAACCTGCCAGCCTGGAATTTCCTCGGCAGAAATTTCGAAGTCAACCAACGCCAAATCAAAGGATTCACCGGATAGTTCTATTGTGTATGCGCCGGTTTTCTCAACTGCCGCAATATCTTCCTGGCTGAATCCAGCTATCTTGGAAGAAGCCTCTTTCATGTGCTTGCCGAGTCTCTTGCCCAAGGTCTTGAAGTTGGGCTTGATTTTTTTCTTGATAATTCCAGAAGCATCCTTTATATACTCTATTTCCTTTACGTTAACCTCATGCAGAATAAGATCTTCCACAGCTTTAACCTGGTCTTCAAACTTATCATCAAGAATAGGAAGCAGGATTTTTGTCAGTGGCTGGCGCACCCTGATCTTTTCCTTCTTCCTTAGCGACAGGACAAGGGAAGAAATCCTTTGAGCATAATCCATACGCTGCTCAAGGTCTTTATCAATATATTCATGCTCTGCATCAGGAAAGTGTGCAAGGTGTACAGAAATGTGATTTTCCTTGGCGGAAACATCATTGAGGTTTCGATACAACCAGTCTGCAAAGAAAGGAGCAATTGGCGCCATCAATTTAGAGACAACCAAAAGACAATCATATAATGTCTGATAGGCTGCAATCTTATCGCTTGAATAATCGGATTTCCAGAATCGCCGCCTGTTAAGCCTCACATACCAGTTACTCAATTGTGATTCGACAAAGTTCTGTATCTTCCTTGCCGCCCTTGTGGGTTCATAATCCTTATAATCTGCCTCTACATCTTTTGTGAGACTGTTCAATAATGATATAATCCATCTGTCGATTTCTGAGCGGTCAGAGAGTGGTATTTTCTCTTCTTTATATTCAAATCCATCAATATTGGCGTACAGCGCAAAGAAGGAATAACTGTTGTAAAGCGTACCAAAAAACTTCCGCTTCACTTCATCGATGCCATCCAGGTCAAATTTCAGGTTATCCCATGGATTGGCATTGGACATCATATACCATCTCGTGGCATCAGCCCCATAATTATTGATCGTGTCAAAAGGATCGATAGCGTTACCAAGCCTTTTTGACATCTTCTGGCCATTTTTATCCAGGACCAATCCGTTAGAAACGACATTCTTGAAAGCCACACTATCAAAGACCATTGTGGCTATAGCATGCAATGTATAGAACCAGCCCCTTGTCTGGTCAACACCCTCAGCAATGAAGTCCGCAGGGAAGTTATTCCTGAAGACTTCCTCATTTTCAAATGGATAATGCCATTGCGCATAAGGCATCGACCCTGAATCAAACCAGACATCTATCAGGTCGGCCTCGCGAATCATTTGTTTTCCTGATTCAGAGACGAGAGTTACTCGATCGATATACGGTTTGTGTAAATCGGAAGGCACTTCCTGGTCAAGACCAAGCTCACGATTAGCTTTTTCAATTTCTTGTTCTAATTGTTCTATAGAACCAATACATTTAGCTTCTGAACCATCTTCAGTTCTCCAGATAGGAAGAGGTATACCCCAGAATCTGGATCTGGACAAGTTCCAGTCCAGCAAATTTTCAAGCCACACCTGGAATCTGCCAGTGCCGGTATGAGAAGGCTTCCAATTGATACTCTTATTGAGTTCCGCCATACGTTCCCTCATGGCAGAAGCCCTTATAAACCAACTATCTAAAGGGTAGTAAAGCACAGGCTTGTCTGTCCTCCAGCAATGGGGATAGCTGTGCACATATTTTTCAACTTTAAATGCCTTGTTTTCCTTTTTCAGCTTGACTGCAATTTTGAGGTCCGTAGACTCAAATTCCTCTTTCTGGCGTATTTCATCATCATAAAACTCCTCCCTGACATAGAAACCTCCAAATTCACCCATCTCCTCCACAAATCTCCCTTGCTTGTCAACCAATGGCTCCCAGATCTTCCCTCTTTTTACAAGTATCGAAGGCACATTATTAGCCTGACAAACACGGTAATCATCGCTACCAAATACCGAGGCTGTATGCACTATACCCGTACCATCTTCGGTTGATACAAAATCACCCAGGATAGCCCTGAACGCATCCCCTTCTTCCGGCTGAACATACGGCATCAGTTGTTCGTAATGTATACCTTCCAATAAGGAGCCTTTATGCATTTGTACAACGCTGTACGGAATAAGTTTATCGCCAGCTTTATAGTCTTCAAGGGACAATTCAGCTGCTTCCTGTTTAAAATATTTAGGGACAAGGTCCTTAGCCAGAATAACAGATACCGCCTCGTGGGTATAGGGATTAAAGGTGTCAATTAATACATAATCTATATTGGCTCCCAACGCTACGGCACAGTTGGATGGCAATGTCCATGGCGTTGTCGTCCAGGCAAGAAAATATACATCGTTATTATGTCCTTCATACAAAAACTCAGACTTCTCATCACGAACCAGTTTAAATTGGGCTGTTACAGATAAATCCTTGACGTCCTTGTAGGTTCCGGGCAGGTTCAGCTCATGTGAACTCAAGCCTGTTCCTGCCGCCGGAGAATATGGCTGTACGGTGTATCCTTTGTACAAGAGGTCTTTATCGTAAAGCTTTCTCAGCAGCCACCAGACAGTTTCTATATAATTATTTTCAAAGGTTATATATGGATTATCAAGGTCAACCCAATAACCCATTTTTCGGGTGATGTCATCCCACTGATCCTTGAATCGCATGACTGTTGTTCGGCATGCCTGGTTGTATTCTTCAACGGTTATCTTATCGCCAATGTCTTCTTTTGTGATACCGAGTTCCTTTTCAACGCTCAGCTCTATAGGCAAGCCATGAGTATCCCAGCCTCCTTTCCGCTCAACACGCTGACCTTGCATGGTATGAAACCTGCAAAAAAGGTCCTTCACAGTTCTGGCCATCACGTGATGAATGCCCGGTTTTCCATTCGCAGACGGTGGGCCTTCATAAAATACGAAGCCGTTGTCTTCAGATCTTTCCGATACTGATTTTTCGAATACTTTATTATCCTCCCAGAATGCCAGTATTTCACTGTCAATATCCGGAAGATTCAAAGATTTGGTCTCCCTGTACTTAGCCATAAAAGTTCCTTGATTTATTCTATTTTTTCAATCCTATTTCTCTCAACCTCTCATCCAGGTATTCACCTGCTGTAATATCCGCATAATGCTTAGGTCTTTCTTCATTTATACAGAAATCAAGACAATTCAATGGCATTTCACTTTTCGGATGCAGGAAAAAAGGAATACTCAGTCGCGGCAAATGCCACATTTCCCGGGGCGGATTGACCACTCTGTGCGTTGTAGATTTTAGATAATTATTGGTAAGTCTTTGAAGCATATCACCTACATTGATAACGATTTCATTTTCCTCAGGGATAATATCAAGCCACTCGCCTTCTGCATTAAATATTTGAAGGCCACCAGCGGATGCCCCGACAAGTAATGTTATGAGATTTATGTCTTCATGCTGCTCTGCCCGGATAGCAGATTCAGGTTCGCTCGTTATAGGTGGATAGTGAATAGACCTCAATATACTATTGCCTTTCACAATATGCTGATCAAAATAGTCCTCAGGCAACTCAAGATAAAGAGCTATGGCACGCAGTAGCTGTGCTCCTGATTTTTCAAATGCCTTATAAAGCTGTTTTCCCAAGTCACTGAATTCTCTGACCTCTTCCACAGTGACATTATCCGGGTACTCTGATTTAAGGGGATCGTCTTTATCAACAAATTGCCCAATCTGAAAAAACTCTTTCAAATCAGCTACCTGAGATTGCTTGGCATGTTCCTTTCCAAATGAGGTATATCCTCTTTGGCCGGCAAGCCCTTCGATTTCATACTTTCGCTTTGTGCCAACAGGCAAGCTGAAGAACTTTTTTGAAGCATTATAAAAATCCTCGACAAGGCTGTCGGGAATACCATGGTTGACCACACCAACAAAACCATATTCATGAAAAGCATTACCTAAGGCCTTTATGAATTCAGCTCTCTGTGAATCATCTCCTTTAGTAAACTTTGAAAGGTCGACTAAAGGTATACTGCGATTACTCATGATTCCAAAGTTTTGACGTGCAAAGATAACTATTTTATCGCCGTCTTGGTTTGTATTTGGCCATTTCCATAATTTTCTGGGAATCTGCTTCCTCAAGTAAGGCAGGAATGTCCATTTCAGGGTTTTCAGACATGAATTTTTCAACTATCTGCAATCCGATATAAGATCCTGTGCGGCCTGGCGCCTCCGGTGGCATACCTGGCGAATGAGGACTCGGATTGACAAACTTGTCTATTTTGAGATGATTCGTTTCATATATCATATCCTCTTCAAGGAAATAGCTCCATATTTCCAATTCATTCGTTCGCAACCACTCAAGCTGATCCATAGAAAATTCCAGAACTACTGTATCATGACACATAGGTAACATACGACGGAGGCAATACAGTTTCTTGCCCTCATGAATGGCCAGGTCAATAAACCTTCTCCCATTGCTGTTACCCATAAGGTCATCAAGAATCATGGCCAGGGATTTCCTGACTATATGGTCACTGTTATAGCTTCGTGTCAGGTAATCAGAAAAGGCAGGGTTTTGTGGATCTAGCAGTTTATAATCAAATGCATCCCCAAGGAAAAGATCCAGCCCTATACCAATGCCATCTTTATACAAATCCGAAAACAGTATCGTCTGGTAGGCAAATTCGGTTTGCATGAAATAAACATGCGGAATAGAATATCCTGGAAAGTAATATTTCAAATATTTGAAAGCTTCCCTTAAGTCTTCTTCCACTGAATTTAAATCCGGATATATCTGATCGATGGTATCCTGCAGACGCCTAATTTCTTCTGCTTGCAAAAATTGTCCAATCCTGTTATAAAAGCTGTCCTGATTTTCTGCTGGAATAGCCAACAATCTCTTGAAATATAAATCTGTGAAATTCGGAATGCTTGTAAGGTTTTTCATATAGTCCATTTGGACCATTTCAGAATTCATACTGGCCACAATGCGATCATACCTGTAAAACTCAATGGAATCTGTTATCACGCCTGACACATCGGGATAGTCAATGGATCGTTCATCCTGTGAACATGATGGCAAAAAGATTGATGCAAAAAATAACAGTCCCAATACTCCAGTGACCGTTCTAAAATTTATTCTTAATGATTGCATTATCAATTCTTGTATTGATGTATACTAAATGTGTTTTGTTGTTTTCGCCTGATAATCTTCTTTAAGGATACTGTATTTCCATTCATCAAGAAGCTCCTCATTTTTCCAGGCTGATTTCCGTGCAATGCCTTCAAAAACAAAAGCATTCTTTTCGAGAACTCTCTTGGAAGCCGAATTATTTTCCAGTACCCCTGCAAATATTCTGTTGATACCTTCCAAAGAAAAACCAAATTCCAAGATCTGTCTCACCGCCTCGGATGCTATACCCCTACCCCAATAATCTTCACCTATCCAATAGCCCAATTCCATACTGCGCTTGTATATGTCTCCCTGTGGATGCAATCCGATCATACCTGAAAACCGGCTATCACAATCAATAGCAAAAACAAAGTCCTCCAGCTGATCCTTTTTCATCGCGATGAAACGATCTGCATCTTCCAAAGAATACGGATGAGGCATCTTGTCTCTTACAAAATTCCAGATCTTGCGGTTATTTGCCATCGAAGCGAGGGCTTCCCTGTCATGGATAGTTAATTTTCTGAGTTGAATTGTCATATCTGATTATTAGGAAAGATATTTACCTACAATAGGCATTCTTCTACCCATGCCGAAAGCCTTGTGAGATACCCTCAGGACGGGAGCGGTCTGATGTCTTTTGAATTCATTGATATTGACCAAGCGAAGTATTCGGCGTACCAGTTTTTCATCATACCCCATTTCAATGATTTCCCTGGGCCCTTTCCTGTTCTCTATATACTCAAAAAGCACCTTATCGAGGATATCATAATCCGGAAGACTATCGGAATCCTTTTGATCAGGCCTTAGTTCTGCGCTGGGTGGTTTTGTAATTGTGTTGACAGGAATAACTTCTGCATCCCTATTGATATATTCGGCCAAAGCATAAACCTGTGTTTTGTAAACATCTCCCAGTACCGACAGGCCTCCGGCAAGATCTCCATACAGCGTGCCGTATCCAACCGCCATTTCACTTTTATTGGTCGTATTGAGGAGGATGTGACCAAACTTATTCGAAAATGACATCAACAAAGTCCCTCTTATCCGTGCCTGTATATTCTCCTCCGCGACACTGAATGGCAGGCCTTCAAAGTGAGGCTCCAGCCTAGCCACGAAGGAACCATAGATGTCCTCGATTAGAATGATTTCATAGCTAATACCCAGATTGCGGGCAAGTTGCTCTGCATCTTCTACAGAATGGCTCGAAGAAAACTGGGAAGGCATCAAAAGGCCTTTTACATTTTCTGGTCCTAATGCTCTGGCAGCCAATACTGCGGCTACAGCCGAATCTATTCCCCCAGCTGTAAAAAAGAGGCAGTTTATACCTTTCAACATTAGCCTTCAAAACCTTCAAGCGTTCTTCGGCATGACTGTAGGCAAAGGGCGAAGCCGATACATTCAGGATAAAATCAGGATTGTGTGGAACCATGATATCCAATGGGCAAATTCGATACAATGGATTTTCATTGCCTATATTCCAAATATCCTCGCATATAGTCAGTGCAATGCGTTTGCCTTTATACTCAAAGACATTGTGCTCGGTAGCGGGTTCAAAATATCGGTACTCGTCAAAAATATCATAGGTGGGAAGCAGGGTTTTATGCTGTACATGAATGATTTCTTTGTCCGCAATGAAAAATGCAGCATTGAAAAGGTCTTTGCCTTCCGGGTCCGGATTCACTACCGGTGCCCCAAATACAACAGCGATCCCCTCAGTGGCATCACGGATGACCTCTATACTGTGGCTGCACCGCGCAATAAAGTCGTTGAACTCAAGAAAATCTCTCGGTGGATAGCCGCACACCGCCAACTCACCAAATAAGACAATATCGGCACCACCACTCCTCGCTTTACCAATGTAATCAAGGATTTTATTGACGTTTCCATCAAAATCTCCAATCAGATAATTCAGCTGTGCCAGGGCAATTTTCATATCACTTCGTTTTCAAGGGCAAAAGTAAGTTATTAAAGCATGATATCTTTAATGTAAGCTTATTACTCTAATAT
>RFSX01000057.1 GCA_009923745.1 Chitinophagia bacterium | reverse complement strand
CTGTCCAGATTGTTTTCCAGTATCTGGTAAGCTAACCTTTCTATTTTTTGATCCAGCTGTGTATTGTTTTGTATTTTCATGTGGATGTAACTGACTATAAAAATAAGTATTGAACCACAGATTCACGTCATATTCACTAATTTAGCAATTGTTAAATTCAATGATATGTCATTACAGCAAATCGTTTTCCTAATTCTGTTTATAGCTGTTGTTTTTCTTGCTTACAGGTCATATGGCAGAATCATTAAAGCGATTAAGCTTGGTAAGAGCTATACAGCTGAAGGTTCGAAAGGACAAAGATGGAAAAATGTCTTTCTGGTAGCTTTCGGTCAGCAAAAAATGTTCAAACGTTGGATTCCAGGATTCCTTCACCTATTTATTTATGTTGCTTTTTTATTTACTCAGATAGAACTGGTTGAAATAATAATCGATGGGGTTTCAGGCCATCACAGGTTTTTTGCAGATAAGATCGGGCCTTTATATAATGTCATCATAAATTTTATTGAAATTCTTTCTGTTCTTGCTTTCGTTTCCACATTGATCTTTTTATGGAGAAGAAACCTTCTCAAAATACCGCGGTTTGTCAAACCGGAAATGAACGGTTGGCCGCGTCTTGATGCCAACCTCATCCTTATAGGTGAGATAATATTAATAGTTGGTATTTTTTCAATGAACAGTGCAGATCTGGCTTTACAAAATCTGGCCGATTCACACTATCCTGATACAGGACAGCTTTTGATCAGCAGTCTTGTTTTTGAAAACCTCCTGCAAGACATGAGCCAGTCTTCACTGATTGTAATGGAACGCTTTGGTTGGTGGCTTCATCTCTCTGTTGTATTTGGATTCATATTGTATCTGCCGTATTCTAAACATCTGCATATTCTTTTTGCATTTCCAAATGTATATTTCGCCAGCTTGAAGGCCAGAGGAGCAATTGAAAATATGCCAGTTATCACCAATGAGGTCAAATCTATGATGGGCCTTACCGATGAGACAGGATCTGAAATAACGGACGAATTACCGGAGTTTGGTGCAAAAGATGTAACGGACCTGAGTTGGAAGAACATTTTAGATGCCTACAGTTGTACAGAATGCGGTCGATGTACATCAGTGTGTCCTGCAAACCTAACAGGTAAAAAGCTGTCTCCTAGAAAGATTTTAATGGATATAAGGGATCGGTCTACGGAGATTATTACTCAGCTTGACGGCTCTGTAAAAGAGTCGGATTTTGATGACGGCAAATCCCTTTTTGATTATATCTCAGAAGAAGAAATCTTTGCCTGTACAACATGCAATGCATGTGTGGAAGCATGTCCTGTAATGATAGATCCTTTGTCTCCCATCATTGAATTAAGAAGATATAAATTACTCACTGAATCTAAAGGACCTTCAGAGTGGATGCCTATGTACAATGCCATTGAAAATAATGGAGCTGTATGGCAAATGCCGGGGCAAAGGTTTGATTGGGCAAATAATCTTGAATCAAATTGATTTTTATAAATTATTAGATGTGAAAGTATACACAGTAGAAGAATATAAAAGCCTTGGCAAAGAGCCCGAGATTTTATTCTGGGTAGGTTGCGCAGGAAGCTTTGATTCCAGGGCTCAAAAAATAACATGGGCTCTTGTGAAAATACTTCACAATGCAGGTATTGAATTTGCAGTTCTCGGTAATGATGAAAGCTGCACGGGTGACCCCGCACGTCGTTCTGGAAATGAGTTTGTTTTCCAAATGTTAGCACTGCAAAATATTGAAACTCTAAACATGTACAATGTCAATAAGATTGTCACCACATGTCCTCACTGTTTCAATACCTTGAAAAATGAATATCCTGAATTGGGCGGAAATTATGATGTGGTACATCATACGCAGTTGATTCAACAGTTGATCAATGAAAAGCGTATAAGTATTGAAAAGGGGATATTTAAAGGTAAAAAAATTGTCTATCATGACTCGTGTTACCTTGGACGTATCAATGGAATATATGAGGCGCCCAGGGAAATATTGGAAGAACTGGATGGTCAGCTACTGGAGGCAAGGAGAAACGCTTCGAACGGGCTGTGCTGTGGTGCCGGCGGAGCCCAAATGTTTAAGGAGGAAGAGCCAGGTGACAAAAAGCTTAATGTTGAACGTGTAGAAGAACTCCTTGAATCAAATCCTGATATTATTGCTGTTAATTGTCCTTATTGTACACTGATGATGGATGATGGCCTCAAGAACAAAGAAAAGGATGAGGACGTTATGGTCTACGATATATCAGAACTCATAGTACAAGCTAATAATTGGTAAGAATGCGGATAGACCTCATTGCCTTGTCTGATCAATCGAAAGTTTGGATTTACCAGGCAAACAGATTTACCAAGCCTGGTGAAACAGAAGAAATTCAGGATAAGATTATAAATTTTACTCATCACTGGTTGTCTCATGGAGAGCCTGTTTACAGTTATGGACACCTTTTTCACAATAGATTCTTAGTCCTTGTAGCGGATGAATCCAATCATGTAAGCGGTTGCTCCATCGATTCATCGGTACATTTCATCCAAAATTTGGGTGCCCAGCATGGTATAGACTTTTTTGACAGGCTTAATTTACTTTACTTTAAGAATGAGGATATTGAAAGCATTCCGTTTGCATCGGTTAAGAATGCAATCCATGATGGCCTGATAACAGATGAAACTCTTGTCTTCAATAATCTTGTTAAGACTAAAGAAGAGTTTTTGAAATCCTGGGTCACGCCCCTGCATGCATGTTGGATGCAAAGGTACCTGCCAAAACAAACATCATAAGGTGTGGGGTTAAAACACACGCATTATGTTACGAAAAATTAAGAATTATCTTGGAATTGAAAGTGTCAAAATTCAGATCTTGGTAGAAGAAGGGATCGAATTCAAAACGGATCAGATATCTGGTTTAATTAGACTTACAAGCCAATCCGATCAGCGTGTAGAACGAATATATCTAAGAATAATTGAGAAATACCGACGCGGCAGAGGGGATGCTCTACTTATCAATGAATATATACTGGGTGAGAAATGCATAGAACTGAATAAATCAATCCAAAAAGGAACTTCGGAAGATATACCTTTCACAATGACTTATGATCAATTGAAGTCGGAGATGGATACTATTCAGGATGAAAGCTGGGTTGGGAAACCTCTTGCTTGGCTTGCCAAAAAACTTAAAAATGTAAAATCAGAATACAGAATTGAGGCATCAGCCGATATTAAAGGCACCCGGCTAAAACCAATTGATACGTCCACACTGAAATTGATCTGAGACTCAGATTATTCGCTGTCCGACTGTTTTTCCTGCCTTTTTTGCTCGATCATTTCCAAAATCTCTTCATCCGTTTTACCTAGATTTTCTATGAGAAATTGCACGTCATCAGCAAGTTCATGATTCGGAAATCGAGTTACGAATTCATTATACACCTGACGGGCTTTTTCATCATCACCCAGGTTGTTTTCAATAATAAATCCTTTTAGGAATAGAGAGGTAGGCATCTTCTCATAATCCGGATAATCTTGGATTATCCAATCATACAGACTTAACGATTTTGGAAAAGTACGCAGACTTTTGGCTACTTCTGCAGCTTTAAAAAGATAACCGGCAGTGTTAGGATTGTTAGGGTTAACAAGTGCATAGGCTTCACAAGCATCAACATATGCTAAAGAAGTAGCCCGGTTAATTCCAGTGTTATCCGGATTTTCAAATATTTTCTTGCCAAGGTCTAAAATGTAGGCATCAATATCGGAAAGACTGTCCGGAACAACAGCGCTTAAATTCGCTGTGTTCTTATTGTCCGGAAATAGTTTACGCATACCATCAGAAAGAACAAGAACAACAGTACTCTTATTCATCTTTCCCATGATACCGATCAATTCATAAAGACGATCGGCTGTCTTTTCGTTTCGAAAATCTTCTTTAATCAAAGGGAAGAGAAAGCTGGCCTTCCTGGAATTCATGTTCTGCTCGTCAGCTACGGCGTAACCATACTCTAGGAAAGGAACGAGATTCTCACTATTGAAATCACTGTCGGACAATACGGTGCTGAGTGATCTTAAAAGCTCGTTGGCTTTTGCTACTTCAGGTGCGCTTTTATATTCTGAGTCCAAAGTGTTCAATTGAGGATAATCTTCGAACAAAGGATTCTTTTGATGTTTATTGCAACTTGAGAAAGTCAATCCTGCAATGACCATGATTCCTGCTAATAATCGATATGCCATGATATTCATTTTGATGGTAAAGCTTTTAACGACTGCAAAAATAATAACTAATCTCCTAAACAATTTGACCTGGAGTATCTTTAATGATTGTCTAGATTCTACCAATGTCTAACGAATGTCCTATCACAATATTTTGGTTTCGCAGAGATCTACGGCTGCATGACAACGCAGCCTTGTTCCATGCGTTAAAAGAAAATAAAAAGGTGCAATGCATATTTATTTTCGACAAAAATATTCTGGATGACCTGAAGGACAGCAAGGATGTACGGGTAGCGTTTATCCATGATACTCTTAGTGAAATAAAGCAAACACTTAATTCATATGGAGCTGACCTTTGGGTTTTTCATGATACAGCGCTCGACGCATGGCAAAAAATACTTTCGCAGAATAATGTTGATAAAATCTATTTCAACAGGGATTATGAGCCATATGCCCTCAATAGAGACCAAGAATTAAACATTCTAGCTGAAAGCATGAATATAGATGTCTGTACCTATAAGGATCATGTCGTATTTGAGTCGCATGAAGTATTGAAAGATGATGGCAATCCTTACGTAGTATTTACGCCATACAAAAGAAAATGGATGTCTTTACTTGAGTCGGGAAGGCTGGAAAACAATTTTGATGTCTTGAAGACTTTCAAATGTGAAGACTATTTATCAAATCTTAATCCTGTAGATGAACCAATGGCCTTCATCTCCCTGGGTGCCATGGGCTTTGAAAAAACAAATATTGCAATTCCATCAAAAGAAGTATCGCAAAGCTTGATCATGGAATATGGTGATAAGCGAAACTTCCCGGCTATACATGGTACTTCCAGATTGGGAGTACATTACAGGTTTGGCACGGTAAGCATTCGCGAGAAGGCCGCTAAAGCTATTGGTCTTTCGGAAACATATCTGAATGAGTTGATTTGGAGGGATTTTTACAGTCAAATACTTCATCATTTTCCTCATATTGTAAAGGAATCCTTTCGCAAAAAATATGATAATATCGACTGGCGAAATAATAAGGAGGAATTTGAAGCCTGGTGCCAAGGCAAAACCGGTTATCCAATCGTTGATGCCGGTATGCGTGAATTGAACACCACAGGCTACATGCACAACAGGGTAAGAATGATAGCAGCCAGTTTTTTGACCAAACACCTTTTGATAGACTGGCGATGGGGTGAGGCTTATTTTGCGCAAAAATTATTGGATTATGACCTTGCAAGCAATAATGGTGGCTGGCAATGGGCATCAGGCTCCGGAACCGATGCGGCTCCATATTTTAGAATATTCAACCCCTGGACCCAGCAGGATAAGTTTGATAAGCATAAAGCCTATATTAAAAAATGGATCCCGGAATATGGTACCCCACAGTACCCTCAGCCAATAGTGGATCACAAAGAAGCCAGGGAACGCTGTCTGAAAACCTATAAAGAAGCCCTGGATAATAATTGATCAGCGGAGCTGTTCTTCAATTTTTTCCAGAAGCCAGGATTTGTTTACTATTTCTTTTTCGGCTTCTACTTCTTCCTTGAGCTTGCTTAATTGAGCTTTATTCTCTGATTTATTGATCAGCCTTTTCAGGAAATTGGTAAAGTTGATATGCCTTCTTTTTCTCGTTGCATCCAGTGACTTTTCTCTCCTCAGAAAAGCTACAAAGGAATCTATATTTGAATAGAGGGCATCAATTTCATCCATTTCGTAGAATGAGGCCAGGAGATAATTTTTCGAGTTGATATTATACCAGATATCATCATAATTAACCTTGTTCAGGTATTCCAGGACCTTCTCATAATCTTTCTTCCACCAGTTGAGCCGAGCCAGATTGAAATTGAGAGCATTGTCTCTTCTATATTCTTCCAGGAAGTGGAGATTATTATTAATGTATTTTTCCACACGTACCATTTCGCCAATACGTAGTCCCGCAATAACATAGTTTCTGAAGGAGGTAGGAGAGAGTATACCATTTTTCAGAATCAATTCTTCCCTAATTCCCCATTCATGAATGTCCAGATATTCTTTAGTGAATTCTATATCTCCTTTATTCACCCAACGTATGCAGTACGAAAATAAGGCATCAAAGATTTCTGCTTGCTCTGTTTTTGGAAATTGGTAAATATCATTTTTAGCAATTTCCTTCAATTCGAAGAACAATGACTTACTGTCATCCTGAGTCAGGATTTGATAGATAAGCCAATATACTTGTACAGCCGTTATTTCGCTGAGCTTATTAGTCTCTATGAGATGCAGTGTTTCTGTAAGATCTACATCGATTTCGGTCTTGTATTGCTTGCTCCAGGTAATTACATCAATAGCGTGCCGCAATTTTTCAATGACATAAAAGGCATCCAATTGAGTTGATAGCTCAGCATAGCTTTCGTTATTGATATGCTTCTTTATATCCTCTTTTTTCTCATAATTGGTTACAAGGTTCTGCAGGGTTTTATCATGCATGTACTTCTGGAGAAAAAAATCAGAGGACTTGTCGGGCGTTCGGTTAAAGATATTATCAGATTTCCCGATGTGTTTTTCAATAAGGTTCTTATTCCCCGTTTTTTTAACAGCATTAATCAACAGGTTGGCATGCAAAAGATCATCAGATTCCATGTTTTCGATGGCGAGGAAGCGTTCATATCTTTCAAGCAAATCGTTGCACAGTTTTCTAAATTTTATATCTTTGTACGGTATCTCGAACCCAATCTCTCCCCATAACTTTTCCTTAGGTGGAACAGCGTTGCCTGTTCTAATTGCGTTATTTACTATGTCAAACAACGCCATAATATGTTGATTCTTATTGAAATAAGGTGAATGTATGAACTTGGAAAACCTATTGAGTTCTACTGCTGGAGCACTGCTCAAAAGCTTGTAAATACGGGTATTTTCAAAATTCATCTTACAATTTAATGATATATGTAAATTATTTAATTACACAGATTTACAAAAATAAAATATTCATATATTAAAAACATATATCTGAAAGATATAATATCCTAATATATTGATTATCAATACGATATGTCTAAGTGTCGTTCAACTTAAAAAACACAGGATTAAATTTATCCTTTGAGCTATTTAAAATATATTTGTATTGGCAAAAAACTTACATAATAATTTGAAACATCTACTGGTATCTATAATGTTATTGGTTTGTTTGGGCTTGAATGCTCAAATCAATCCAAAACACATGTATCTTACTGCTAAGCAGGATACAACAGATATGGTGATAATCAATTCCATGGGGATTGTAGAGCCAACTGTGGTTGTTTTTCCCAGTTCTTTTGATTCCTTGAATTTTGTAGGTCTTGGTAATGGACAATGGGAATTTCATTTTCTGCCTGGCAGTTCTTACACAGGTGATGCACACATTACCATACAGTATTATCAAGCGACGAACATTCCAGGCATTTTCCTGCCTAATTACACAAATCTGCATTACAGGGTTAAGGAATCTAAAGTTGAAGCCAATACAGACTACGCACTTGTAAATGCAGCAGGTAGTGTAGAAATCGATGTTTTATCCAATGACAGCACTACAGATGGAAGCCTTCAGTTAGAACGAATTGCTTATGTGCTTGGTGGTACAGCGACTGTAAGTAACAATAGAATTGCTTTTGAAAGTGATGGAAGCAGTAATTCGGGATATATTCGATATTTCACTATGGACGATAAAGGTACGGTAGAGTCATCTGACTTGTATCTGGCAATAGAAGATGAAAGTCTGATTGAATCCAGGAGTCTGTCTACAGATAACTTAAGTACTCTTGAATTGCATCTCAATGCTGGCAGTTTCAGCCCTAGTCAGGCTCCATCCAATGGTATATTATCGCAGTCCGGTCACGTATGGACATATGATCCCAATCCATCTTTTACCGGCACGGAAAACATTACATTTACGAGTCCTGCTGGCGGTGCCATTGATTATACGATTAACGTGGTGAACAAATACGATGACAGTTCATTTGTTCAGGATGACCAATACTTTGTTGTTACAGATGGTGCCTTAAGTTTTAACGTATTTGACAATGATTATCTTGATGATTTTGATATCATTGATTATTCTTCTGAGCTCAGCTATCTAGGTGATGGAGAATTTGAATATACCCCTGCTTCAGGTTTCAAAGGTGACAAAGTTTTTTACTATAAGATCTACGCTGGATTTCAATTTCATACTGGTAATATTTATGTGCATGTTGATGATTTTGCACCGAGTACAGGATACAGTTATGATTTTGAACTTATCAATAATCATGACCTGGTTATTAATCATGAGGCCCCTGTATCGGATTACTATTTTCAACTTACCCAGGCTCCTGCTAATGGGACTGTAACAATTCTTGACCCCAATGGCAGTGAATCTCTTGAGTGTGATATAATCCAGGGAGAGCACAGTATAATTTACAGCCCGGACACAGACTACAGTGGCTTGGATATGTTCACTATAGAATTCTGTACACTGACCGGCTATTGTGATGAATTGGATATTGAGGTTAATGTTCTAAGCTCCAACTATTCGGATTGTCTTTGTCTTAATGATTGTGTCTATAAAGGTGACAACAATAATGATGGAGCCGTTAATTTGAGAGATGCTCTTGG
>RFSX01000056.1 GCA_009923745.1 Chitinophagia bacterium | reverse complement strand
AAGAAGCAAGAGAGAAAACCAAAGATATTGCAAAACGAAAGAGTCCACCACATCCGTTAGTTGCAGCAAGAACTGTGGCCCTATCTTTTGCCGGAAGTAGAGCCGCATCTCTATTAATGGGATTTTATTTAGGCGCTGTTTTAAACTTCTTACCTAATCTTGAACTTTCACCAATAAAGTCACGATTTAGTGTTTCTTTGGCAATCATTGCGCTTAGTGCTGTTTTGTTAGGACTTTCGCTGTGGCTAGAAAAGATTTGTAGAATAAAAGATTCAGATGATAAACCTGGAGATAACGCTGCTTTCGCATAAAGAATAGAGTTTGGGCATGACTCAATTAGTTCATGGCAATTCTGAACTTCGTTTAGCGATGAATGGTTTAGGAAGCAACATTTGCCTTGTTCCAACTATGGGTGCCTTGCATGAAGGTCACTTGTCTCTTATTAAGGCTTGTCAAAAAGAATGTGATATATGCATTGTAAGCATCTTTGTCAACCCGACTCAATTTAACCAGAAGGACGACCTGGAAAAATATCCCAGACAAATAACTAAGGACCAGGCATTGATCCAAAAGGAATGCGACTACCTTTTCCTGCCTTCAGTTAGTCAGATTTATCCAAAAGTTCTGGACACAAATGTGGATCTCGATATTTCGCATCTGACAGCGTCAATGGAAGGTCCCAACAGGCCTGGTCATTTTGACGGTGTGGTACAGGTGCTGAAACGTTTTATCGATATCCTGGAGCCGGATTATATATACATGGGTCAAAAAGATTTTCAGCAATTTTCAATTGTCGACTACATGCTCAAAAAGCTAAATCTGAAAACTTCCCTGCGGGTATGCCCTACAATCCGTGAAGCCGATGGCCTGGCCATGAGTTCACGCAATCTGCGACTTGAACCAGCTATCCGTCGATCAGCATCCATAATATTCAAAGCCTTGAGTTATGCCAAAGAAAAGCTTGGCAAGGTAAAGCCCGGTAAAATTGAAGCTAAAGCCATTGAGATGATGTCCATTAAACACTTTGAGCCTGAATATTTTGAAATTGTAGATGGCTGCTCTATGGAAAGAATAAAAGACCCGGAAGCCCATGATTTGATAGTCGCATGCACAGCATCGTGGGCAGGAAAAATCCGTTTAATTGACAACCTTATACTCAAAGGCGAAGCGGAATTATTCGCGGAATAGATTAGATATTAAATATTTTACCCGGGCTGGACTTGAATATACAATTTGGCTATTTTTGCGCTCATGCTAATACAGGTCCATAAATCGAAAATTCATCGCGCCACGGTAACCCAGGCTAATCTCAACTATGTGGGATCCATTACCATTGATGAAGATCTTTTAGACGCCGCAAATCTGATTGAAGGTGAAAAGGTTCAGATCGTTAACAACAACAACGGCGAACGCCTTGAAACTTATGTGATCCCGGGAGAAAGGGGCTCAGGGGTTATTTGTCTTAATGGTGCTGCCGCACGAAAATGCGAAGTGGGTGATATAATTATCATCATATCTTATGCCCTGATGAGTCCGGAAGAGGCCAGACAATATAAGGCTGTTACTGTATTCCTAAAGGATGACAACAAACTGGATAGCCTTTGAATTCAAGAATAAAGTCCATCATACAATTCCTGATATTCCTTCTTATTGGATTGGGCTTACTCTACATGTTATATAACCAGCTCGATGCATCCTACCAGAAGGAATGTGCCTTCAAGAATATTCCTGAAAGTGAATGTTCTCTGATAAAAAGAATTCTCCAGGATTTTGCCAGTGTCAAAATCTTCTGGATAATTGTTCTATGCCTGGTGTTTATGCTAAGTAATGTCCTCAGAGCATTAAGGTGGAATCAATTATTGGAGCCGCTCGGCTATAAGCCCAAATTGCTTAACTCTGTAGGGACAATCATGGTGGCATATCTGGCTAACCTCGCCTTGCCGAGAATAGGAGAAGTTGTTCGTGCAGGCAGTTTGTCACGCTATGAAAAAATTCCGGTTTCTGCTGTGTTCGGTACCGTAGTGGTGGATCGCATACTTGACTTCATTTCCTTATTCATAGTCATTGGCCTGGCTGTCGCATTATCCTTTCAAAGCTTCAGCAATTATTTCAACGAGAACTTCGCCATGCCTAAAGGAAGTGTGATCCTGATTCTTGCAACCGGAGCTGTGATGGGTTTGATTGTTCTCTATTTCTTAAACCGGGCGCTGAAGAATACAGAGAGCCAAAATAAATTGGTTTTGAAGCTTCAACAAATCTGGAAAGGCTTTAAAGACGGCTTGAATTCTATAAGGAACGTAGGTAACATGCCATTACTTATTTTCAATTCCATTGCCATCTGGTTCTGTTACTATATTATGATTCCACTGGGATTTCTTTCTTTTGCGCCTACTGCTGAATTGGGAGCAGTAGCTGGTCTTGTTGTATTCGTTTTCGGCTCTCTGGGCATCGTATTGCCTTCGCCGGGGGGCATAGGAAGTTATCAGTGGCTGGTCAGCCAGGCCTTAATTATATATGGCATCGACAAATTCGACGCTTTCTCATTTTCGAATATCATGTTTTTTGCCATCCAGATATTCTGTAATATTCTGTTTGGATTTTTCTTTCTGCTCTTCTTGCCACAATACAATACGAAGACTTCCGCTATTGCTGAAGCGCAAGAAGCTTAAGTAAAGCTGTTCTCCTTATTTCGGCCCTTATAGTTTCTGAAGATGTTTTCAACCATAGCTAACTCCTCATCTGCATCACCAGTAAGGTGAATAGGGTCCATAAAAATGACTTCCCTTTTTTCCCAATTGAAAACGGTAGGAATGATGGGTACCCCGGCACCTACCGCTATATAATAATAACCTGTCTTAAATGTCTCTACTTTCTTGCGGGTGCCTTCCGGAGCAAGCGCAATGGCAAGCCGATCTGTCTTATTAAAGACTTTAACAACAGAATCAACAAAACTGTGCCGTCCTGAACGGTCAACAGGAATACCGCCCATAGGATACATAATCCATCCCAGTGGCGGATTGAACAAGGATTTTTTTCCGATAAACTTGATCTTATCCCTGACAATAGGCCTTATAAGTATGCCTACAAAAAAATCCCAATTTGATGTATGGGGCGCCACAACAAAAATCTTTTTATCTAGAGCATAGGGATAATTACCTGAGATTCTCCAACCCCACAGACGGAAAAGAAATTTTGCGATGGCAGTAAATAACATTTTTTTGATCGTAAATTAAACGCTCTAAGATAGTAAGAGTCTTAATAAGCAAAGACAGAAAATCTTGAAGGAATACAGTGATGAACAGATTCTGGATGACCTTGCCTCAGATGAAAATTTTGATCGTGGCTTTGGATTGCTGGTACATAAATACCAGGAGCAATTATATTGGCATATACGGAGATTGGTTCATTTTCATGAAGATGCAGATGATGTTATTCAGAACACCTTTATAAAGGTATTCCGTCATATAAAATCCTTCAAGAGGGAGAGCAAGCTGTATACATGGCTCTATCGCATTGCTTCAAATGAAGCGATCAGCTTTCTCAAGAAAAGAAAAAAAAGAAGGAGCCTTGGTCAAACTGAGATGCTTGAACAATTGGGGCAAGATCTTAAAGCCGATAATTATTTCGACGGGGAAGAAGCTGAAATCCTGTTGATTCAAGCCACCGAAATATTACCCAGCCGACAGAAACTGGTGTTCAGAATGCGCTATAACGATGACATGTCCTATGATGACATGTCTGAAGTACTGGGTATAACAGTGGGTGCGATAAAAGCATCCTATCACCATGCTGTCAAAAAGATTGAAAACTATTTAAAAGAGAATATCGATTATGCCGAATAAGCTGCCAAAAGATTATTTCAAGCAGTTGCACGGACGCATCATGCAGAATGTACATGCTATGCCGGATTACTTGGAAGAGGATGCCCCTCTTCTCAATGGCCTGAAAGCCAGAAGTCCTTATATCGTGCCTAAAGACTATTTTAATGAACTGGAAAATATTCTGTCAAACAACAGGCCGAAGCTCAGAACCCGTAGTCTGACATTTTACAGGATAGCCGTGGCGGCCAGTTTTGCCCTGCTGATATATTTCAGCTTTGATGCTCTGGCATTAAGCAGCGGGAATACAGATGATCTGGCGCTAAATGAGATCGTGAGCTATTACATGGAAAACAGCTACCTGATAGAACAGGATATGATGGATATACTGGAAGAAGAATTCGATGATAATCCGGTGAGCTATTTTGATGGTATCGGAGATGATGCCCTGGAATTATATCTATCATCTGTTATCGACGAATTAGGTGACGAGGAATTGGCTTTAATTGAAGAATTATATTAAATATTGAATTATGAAAAAGATTGGTTTATTACTCACAGCATTTGTTTTATTCTCCTCTGTCATTTATGGTCAGCATAAAAGAGCTGAAATAATGGAGCGGGTCGAATCACGAAAGATTGCTTTTCTATCAGATAAGCTTGAATTAAGTCCCGATGAAGCGCAGGTCTTCTGGCCACTGCACAACAGCTACCAGGAAGAAATCAGGGGCATCCATAGGTCCAAGGATGCGCGTCGTGACTTTATGAATGATGATTACGATCATGAAGCGGCTCTGGAAAAGCTTATCCAGACTGAAGAAGAAGAATTGGCTATCCGCAAAGAATTTGCCTACAAATTCAAAGATGCCATCGGTGCACGCAAGACAATACTTTACTACCACTTTGAACGAAAATTCAAGGAAGATTTGCTTCAGGAGTTGAGAGAAAGACGTCGCGAAGGGGCGGGCGGGCTAAAATAGCTGACAGAAATTACTGTTTAAAAAGCCATCAAATGATGGCTTTTTTTATGCGTACACTAAATCTTTTCTGTAAATATCTTTATATGAAGCCCTGAGTGTATTCTTAGCGCTTATATATTGGCCAATGATAATGAAAGATATAAGCTTTATCAAAAAGCACTATATGTATTTTACCAATTGATTATCAGCATTTTACATATAAAACGACTATTTATTTAATGTGGAAAAAAAAACTGGTCGATAAATCGGCTGCGTATCTTATATTGTTATATTTACCACGAATTATAATCTTAGTAACATTGGATATTAATGGATAATAGAACTAAACGTGACGTAACGTTCTTGAATCTCGTATCTGATTTCGAAACCAACTTTGAGAAAGGCCAACCGATCGTCTTTGACGAAAAGACCTTCCTTGAAATTATCAGGTTTTATGAAGAAGAGCTTCATTACGAGAAAGCAATGGAAGTTACAGACTTAGCCCTATCCCAATTCAGCTACCGACCAGACTTTTACATTATAAAAGCCAGATTGTTGTTTCAGAATAATCTTCAGGATGAAGCACTGAAACTACTGGCGAAGGCAGAAATTATTTCCCCCTACGAACACGATATTCTGCTCTTGAAAATCCGCATCCTTGCATTCAAGGGAGAGATTTCTGAAGCGCGCGTGATTCTGGATGATATGAAGAGGTATGTCTCCTCATCAGATCTTTCAGACGTGTACCTCAGCGAATCTTTCATCAGTGAGGTTATGCAGGATTATGAGGGCATGTATGAAAGTCTGACCAAGGCCATCATATGTGATATGCAGAATGAAGAAGCGTTTGAAAGGCTTGGATTTGCCGTACAGCTCTCCAAGAATTTCGATGCCAGTATCGCATTTCATAATATGATACTGTCTGAACAGCCTTTCAACTATCTGGCCTGGTATAATCTTGGACATGCGCTGTCGTGCCTCGGTGAATATATGAAAGCCATCGATGCGCTTGAATATTCATTCATAACAGAGGAAAATTTTGAAAGTGGGTATCTTGATTGTGCAGATATCTGCATCCAGGAGAAGCAATACCTCAGAGCTTTAAAAATTTACCGGAACTACAATGAAGTATTTGGCATCAATGATGAGGTCCTGCTCAATATGGCTGAATGCGAATACAAGCTTGGAAGGTTGAATAAAGCGAAAATTCTGCTTAATAAATCACTCAAGCTCGATCCTTATAACGACGAGGTCTATTACAAGCTTGGCCTTTGCTACGCCAAAGCGGAGCAGTGGAATAAAGCGATCAATGCGTATCACAAAGCAATTACGCTTGAAGACAGTTGTGAGGACTATTACTTTTCTCTCGCCAAAGCCCATGCCGCTGTGGGTGCCTATGACAAGGCAGAATTCTACTATGGAGAAGCCGTTCAGATGGGTCCCGAGCAAAGCATGTACTGGAGAGACTATATCTCTTTTCTCATAAAGCTTGGCAAAAAAGATAAAGCACTTGAAGTTTTCAAGGATTCGGATGACTATACCTTTGGTGCTGACCTCTTATTCTGCAAGGGTGTTGCCCAATACCTGAGCGGTAAGGAGAAAGCAGCTTACAAGACATTCGAAGATGCTTTGAAGGAAGAGTTTGATCAGCACCATATCATCTTTGAAATCGAACCGGAGTTGATGCTGAACAAAGAACTCCAATCTATGATAAGTTATTACAGGACTGAATCAAATGCCGATCAGGACCTGAACAAAGGATAAATTTTCAATTGGCAATACTCAATCTTATGGAAGGCAGTTCTGAATTAAAGAACTGCCTTTTCACTTTTGGAGCTTTTGGATGTATAGATGTAATAAGCCAATGCAGCACCTATTATTCCAGCATTATTAAGTTTTTCTGCAGCAACAATATTCATTTTCTTGGAGAGAAAATCTTTGTAGCAATCCAGCTTTTTACTGATACCGCCCCCGAGAATAATAAGGTCGGGGGAGAATATAAAATCGATATGAAGCAATACTTTATTTAGTTCTTTACCATAAGTATCCCAGTCCATTTTATAATTTTTCCTGGCGCTATTTGAGGCGTAATACTCTGTTATGCTATCCTTGTAATAGAGCTGACCGAATTCTGTGTTTGGAACCAGAACACCATTTATAAACAAAGCAGAACCTATTCCGGTACCCAGTGTCAAAAGAATACATGTACCCTTCTGACCCCGTCCGACACCGTATTGCATTTCAGCCAGGCCGGCAGCATCGGCATCGTTTATACAGAACACAGGACTCTTTGTGCGTTTGGCAATTGCTTCCTCTATGGGATAGCCAATCCAGCTTTTGTGAATATTGCTGGCAGACCACGATTTCCTGTCCTTTATGATTGCCGGAAATCCCAGGCCTATAGGTTTGCCTTTCCAACCCATTTCCTTGACAATATCATTGATAAGCTCAATCATTTCATCAGGTTTCTTAGAATCAGGCGTTTTAAATTTTAACCTTTCAGAGACCAGGTCACCTTTTTCAAGATCTACAATCCCTCCCTTGGTTCCGGTTGCTCCGACGTCAATACCTAGTATTTGCTCCATCTCAGTTTAAAACTTTAATATCTTGAATTAATATATCCTCTATCGGTTTATCATTTATATCCGTCTTTGCAGAAGCAATGCGGTCAATAACCTGATCGCCATATATCAGATAGCCGAATACAGTATATTCCATATCCAGTTGAGGCGTGCCGCCACGCTGAAGATACGCAGCTATCTGCAGGTCTGTATAATCCAAAAGCTTTTCAGATGCCATATTCAACAAGGCTTCTTCATCCATCTTTCGGCCTTGAACTATAAAAAACTCAACATCCGAAGATTCCTTCTGTGGATTCATAGCGTCAGGCATGCGGGCTGCCGCCAAGGCACCCCGAGTATGCACATTATTGGCTTGTATCTCGGCCTGGATTGTTTCTGATGCTATACCTTCCTGACTGCGTCCTCCCTGAATCATGAATCCGCCGATCACCCTGTGAAACAGTTTGTTTCTGTAATAACCACTTTCTACCTTGGCAAGGAAATTATTACGGTGGATTGGGGTAGCCTCTAGAAGTCTGAATGCCATATTCCCCTTACTAGTTTCCATCCAGACTATGCAATCATCCGGTGGAGCCAGTACAAGCTCTTTTGACAGATCGTCTGTTTTCTTTCCGTCAGTTGCTTCAAGTCGAACTGTATACCTGCCGGAATGCAGAAAAAGGTACGTCATGTCTTCCTCTTCACTTACCTGTTGGTTATCAATATACCACCTGTAGCTAATGGCATTTTGTGAAGAATTGGAAAAATCAAGCTCTGCAGGAAGCTGCCTGAATTCTGATACAGTAAAATAAGCAACAGGCCTGGAACAAGACACCAGGAAAACTGTACTAACACAATAAATCAGGATCCTGGCTGTGCCCACTTATTCTTTTATGATACTGACTTTCATTGAAACATCTTCAACCGGCCTGTCGCCAGGAGCGGTTTGAACGGCTGCAATTTTATCAATGACATCCATTCCTTCAACTACTTCACCAAAGACGGTGTAATCATTATCAAGGAAGGGAGTGCCGCCTAGAGAAATATATTTTTGAATGTCCTCAGGACTGTAAGCAATACCCTTCATCTGAGCCATTGATGTTAACTGACCTTCCGTAACAGCCTGGCCTTGCACTATGTAAAATTGAGATCCCGATGATTTTTTCTCAGGGTTACCTGGGCCGCCTCGCCGGGCTGCCGCCACTGTGCCCTTAAAGTGATATGCACCAATCTCAGCGTCTATAGTATACCCTGGACCACCAGCACCTAGAGGCTTATTGGCTGGAGCTCCAATTGATTCAGGATCGCCTCCCTGGATCATAAACCCACTTATAACACGATGGAACAAGCTGCCATCGTAGAAGCCCTCCTTGGCCAGTTTAAGAAAGTTTTCCTTGTGCTTGGGCGTTGAATCGTACAAACTGATTTTCATGTTACCATAATCCGTTTCGATCAACACCAATTCCTGTTTAGGTTTACATGCTACAATACCAAGTAGTACACAAAGTGATAAGATATATTTCATTTTATTGATTTTGATTTT
>RFSX01000055.1 GCA_009923745.1 Chitinophagia bacterium | reverse complement strand
TCGCATACTTCGCTCTGTAATCCGGCACGGGGGGGATCTACGATAATCAGCTCAGCATATCCATATTTATTACGAAAACTGTCATTAAATTCTTTCCGTACGTCACCAACTTCGAAATAGGCATTGTCAATCTCGTTCAATTGCTTATTGGCTTCTGCATCATCTATGGCTTCCTTGATCTCTTCTATGCCCACCACTTTCTTGCAATGCTCAGCTATAAACAGGGCTATACTTCCCAATCCCGTATAGAGATCATACACGGTTTCGTGACCTTTCAGATCAGCCAATTCTCTTACCAGCTCATAGAGCTTTAGGGCCTGCTTGCTGTTGGTCTGGAAGAATGATTTGGGTCCTATATTGTATTTGAGATGTCCCAGTGCTTCAGTAATGTGTTTTTCACCCCAATAATGAATGGCATCCAGGTCATGGACAGAATCATTCATTTTAGTATTTATGATGTACTGGATAGAATTGAGTTGAGGAAACTCATCCTTGAGTGCTTCAAGGATTTCCTTTATCTCATCAGGCTTGTTTTCTCCAAAGATCATGACAATCATCCATTCCCCGAGACTGGTGTTACGCACCCGCATATTTCTGAGGAAGCCATGATGCTCTCTTGAATTGTAATATGTCCAGTTCCTTTCAAGAGCAAAGGCATGGACAAAATTCCTGAGCCTGTTTGATAAGTCATCTTGTAATTGACATTGGTCAATCTGAACGACCTTGTCAAATGAACCGGCTCTGTGAAACCCCACGGCCTGACCAAAATCTATGTCTTTTCCACTATCCAGTTCCTCACGGGTTGCCCATCGCCTGTATGAAAAGCTGTACTCCATTTTATTGCGGTAGGCATATATCTCATCGCATCCAACAATATCCTGAAAATCTTCTGCTTCGATATGCGCTATTCGCTTGAACGCATCCTTAACAGACTGTTCTTTGTATTTGAGTTGGGAGCTGTAGTCTAAATTTTGCCATTTACATCCACCACAAGCACCAAAATGTTTGCATTTTGCTTCAACACGTTCAGGTGACAATTCCTTATATTGCTGCACAACGCCTTTGCGATATGAGGATTTTTTTCGGAGGACAAGCACATCAACCATATCCCCAGGGACAGGTCCTTCCACAAAGTAAACCATGCCTTCTTCATCACGGCCTACACCCATGCCTTTATCTGCTATTCCTGTGATCAGGATGTCTTCCTTCACTTTTTTCTTTCTGGCCATGCTCCTTAAATATTCGATTGCAAATATATGAATTGATCAAGCTTCAATGCTTTGTTCAGGGTTTAATGATGTAGAATTCAGTTCGCCTGTTCATGGCTCTGCCAATTTCCGAGTCATTGTCTGCAATGGGTTCTTCTTCACCTCTTCCTTCATAGCTAATTTTATGAGTCTCTATGCCCAGCTCAAGCAATGCTTTGAATACAGCTTCGGCTCTCAGCCTGGAGAGATCCAGGTTATCTTCCTTGCTGCCAATATTATCAGTATGTCCAACGATCTGTAATTGCAGGTCATTGTTTTTAATCAGATTGGCCAATCGGTGGATTTCAGGCATCGATTTGTCAAGCAATTTTGATGATCCGGATTCAAAAAAGATATTTTCCAGGATTACAGGCTCTGAAGCGACTCCTTTTTCCGAAGGCACTTTCTGAAGGTAGACATCGTAGCTTAATGGTTTGCTTATATCTGACTGCTCATCAATCAGCAAATTTTCTGAATAAAAAATATAGCCTTCTTTGCTAATATTGATTATGTGCTCTCCAAGGCTTATCGGCATAAGTATTTCACCATGGTCTGGACTGTTTACTGATCTGCCGACCGGGTTTTCTGATGTAGAAATGATGTCCAGTCTGCCTTGTAATTTTTCTCCTGTATCCGCATCATAGATGCGTGTCAGCAGATAGGTCATCTTTTGGGGTTGCAGGTGTGTCGGCAGATCAAAAGCAAGAATATCGAGGTTATCGGATTCTGTAAACTGATCAGAGGTGTAATATGCTTTCAATCCTTGAAGATCTACAAATAGGGCCCCTTCGCTGTATTTGGAATTTATAGGATAACCCATATTCGCCGGTTCACTCCAGCTCTGATCTGGTTTTTTTCTACTCACGAATAGATCAAAATCACCAAGCCCGATATGACCATCCGATCTGAAATAAAAGGTCTTGCCATCTGGATGCAGGAAAGGGCTGCCTTCATTTTCAGAACTGTTAATAGACGACCCCATGTTTTTAGCCTCAGACCAGGACCCATTTTCAAAGGTGACATACCATATATCCTTTTTACCCTGACCGCCTCCTCGCGTACTGCTAAAAAACAGGGTTTTGTTATCAGCGCTCAGAGCCGGCTGCGATTCCCAGTGGCGAGTGTTAATCCCGGGACCCATATTGACGGGATCGGACCAGCTATCTCCATTTAGGAAGCTGATGTAAAGGTCACATCCATTTCGGTTGTTATCCCTGTCACAGGCTGTAAACACCAGGATCGTCCCATCTTGTGAAAAACAGTGTGCTCCTTCATTGTCTGAGGTGTTCAATTCATGAAGGGGAACCGCTTCAGAAAAACCTCCTTGTCCATCAGGTGATGTAATATACAGGTCTTCCTGGTATCCGCGCATTGCAGGAACTCTCCGTGTGAAGATCATTTTGGTCTTGTCGGCATTGAAGGCCGGCAGGTATTCAGAATAGGAACTATTGACACTGTGACCCAGTTTTACAGGATCGATGTTTACAGGGTTGGCATAGGCGTGTTCTCTGAATGCCAGTTCTTTTATTCTTCTTTGCACAAAACCCAGTATTCGGGAATGGCTATCTAAAGTGCCCAAGAAATAGGACATCAATTCGTGGGCTTGCCGATATTTATTCTCATCCTCATACAGTTCAGCCAGTTTCAATACCAGTTTGTAATCCGGTTCAGGGAGCAGGTAGAGTATATCTTCGAATTCCTGACGGGCCTTATCAGGCTGTTCAAGACGGAGGTACTGCCAGGCTAATTTATACCGACACTCGTAGAATCCGGGATAATCTTCAGCGAGGGCGGAAAGAAGGTCCACAGCCTCCGCATGATTCTTCTGCCTTATGAGATCGAGCGCTTTTTCGTATTTCCTTGAGGACTTTTTATCAAGTTGTGAAGGGATGAGCAAATCCTGTGCATTAAGACAGAATGTCAATGCCAGCAGTGTGATTGAAAATAAGATTTTCAGGTTCATTCTCAATCTATAATTGTACTTGATGGAAAATTATTGTGGTCCGGAGATCAGGCAAAACTTTTGAGCAGTTCTTCTGCTTCTTTGTCTCCCATATTGGCAGCTTCCTTGATATCCTTCTTAAATCCGTTTTGTCCGGCTTTCTGTTTGGCGATGCCTCGGAATCTCAATTTCTCGGCATCCGGGATTTTATCGTTCCCCTCTTCCAGGTCCAGTGAGCTTTCGAAAGCATTGACAGCTTCTGCATAATCTTCAAGTCCCAGAAGTACACGGCCATAGTCGAAAAACGCCTCTCTTCGCCACATGATGTTGGCGTTGCCTTTTGGAAACTTCCTTTTCGTGAAGAGTTTGTACTCGAATTCTGCCTTTTTGAATTCTGCTTTTCTGAGATGCATTTTTCCTTTGAGCCTTCTGGATGTCCAGTGAATGGCTTGGAGGGCTACTGATTTTTTGATAGCCAGATCAAGGCTTTCGATAGCATTGTCCAACTCATTTTTCTTTATGTATACCTCGGCTTTCCCAAGGTATGCATAGGGGTTGTTGGGATCCAGACCAATACTTTTGTTATAATCTCGCAGCGCGTCATGATCTTTTTGCAATACAAAATTGATCTTGGCCCGTCGTTCATAAGCCTGGGCATGACGATCGTACTTTTCAATAGCTTTAGTCAGAGCTTCAATGGCTTCATTTTCCTTCCCTTTCTTGCTCATCAGAACCTTACCCTTGAGGTATTGCCTGACGACCGCTTTATCACTATCCGGCTCCAGATGCTTATACATTACAATCTTGCCTTCATCTAGGGCCCAAATATTCAATTCGCCGGAGACACCGAACTGCGTAACATATTCAAGGATGATGGATGTGTTTTTCAGGGATTTGGCATAAACTTGCTTGACGTATCTGGGAATATTCAAGGAAAGTCCTTCTTCTTCAAATATCTCATCCAGTTCAAAGAGCACCAATCTTAATCTCCAAATCAGAGATAACGTTCCTTAATGATATTTACATGATACAACAAATGTCCAGCCACCATGTAGGGAAATGCCGCCAGGCTCATCTCATAGCCACTGATTTTTACTGTATCCTTAGCATTTTGAGTATTTAGGGCTTTGAAAAGCACCAGGCTGTTGTAACGTGTAATGGTAAAATAATTGAGCAAATACTCAGAATCGTGATCGAGGGATGTATTTTTGTCTATGAATTCGTCCTGGTTAAAGCCAGGCAGTTCCTTTTGCTCTCCACGTAAGCCGCAGAGAAAACGGTAATTGAAGATCTGTTCTGTGTCAATCACATGTAGAATGACTTCTCTGAGGCTCCATTTGTTCTCAGCGTATCTGTAGTTTAGTTTTTCTTCGCTGAGTCCTTCAATCAGTTCAGCAAAACTCTCTTTTTGTTGGGCCAGCAATTGATTTACATCACCTTCTACCAGGTTTATGTATTTGCTTTGAAATTCCGGGAAAATCATTTGTTTTGGTGTTTCAGCCATTTTACTATTTCTTTGACGCTCAATATAAGGTCTTGCAGGGCAAAACCAATACTGCCTTGCGTTTGTTTATTCAGATAATAAAGATTCAAAGTGATCACGAATTGGATCCCCCAATTATTTAAGAGGGAAGTTCAAGAAGAAATAGACCCAGATATGAAATTTCTTATTGCAGGATTGGGAAATATGCATCCGGATTATGACGGCACAAGGCATAATGTAGGTTTTGAGCTGGTCGACCTGTTGGCCCAGGAAAACCGAGGCACATTTAAAAATGATACTCTGGGGGATGTGGCTCTGATCAAGCATCGCGGAAGGCATATACATCTCCTGAAGCCTTCAACATATATGAACAGAAGTGGCAAGTCTGTACGGTTTTGGATGCAAAAGCTCAAAATTCCAATAGCAAATGTGTTGGTTGTAGTGGATGATATAAATCTCGATTTTGGAACCCTCCGTATGCGTGGCAAGGGTGCTGATGGAGGACATAACGGTCTTAAGGACATTCAGCAAATGCTTGGGACAAACAAATATGCCAGGCTGCGTATAGGTATCGGCGATAATTTTTCCAAGGGGAGACAGGTCGATTATGTCCTTGGCAAGTGGACTGACGGTGAGCTTGACAGACTGGGTGAGATCCTCACAAAATCAGGAGAAGCCGTTTTAAGTTTTTGCAGCATTGGATTATCGCATACGATGAATAAGTTCAATAGCTGATCAGTAGACTACGCTCAGCTTGTCTTCATCTATAAATCTCTTCCAGAATTGGGAGTAGGCATGAATATTTTTTGTAGGCTGGCCTGCGCTGTCAATGAGTGTATTAGCTCTATTGGCCCATTCAAATATGCCGCCATATAGATTGTATGCTTTGATTCCTTTAAGGCTTGCATCATTGATGAGCTTTTCGCTTCTGTAACCAACGGAGCAGTAGATCAGCAGCGTATCTTCCTTTGGAATGCGATCCAGCAATGTCCAATCCGGCTGTTCAAAACCCAGGTGCAGAGCATCGGGCAGGTGAGATATTTGATATTCATAAATGTCACGGGCATCCAGTATCGTAAAATTATTATAGTGATCCTTCAGATGGTTCACATCTATGATGGCGGTATTGAAATCAAGAACAGCATCAAGACCCAAGGTGAAAGATTCATCTGTGAGTGGTTCCAGGCCATGCTGCCTCTTATTATCCCTACAGGATGTCATACTTAATAAAATCAAGATGCATGTCAAAGGAACACCCCAGGTCCAGCTGCTATAGTAATTTGACCGGGCCATCACCAACGTGATCTTCTATGATGGTTTCATTATAACAGAAGGGCAGCAGCGAATCCCTGAGTTCGGCTACTTTTTCTTTTTCCCCGGCGGGATACAGCATATGTATATTGGGGCCTGCATCAAGCGTGAAGTATACCTTGGTGCCGGTATCCTGCCTGAAAGACTGGATAGCTTTAATAATGTGAATACTGTTGGCTTCCATGAGCATGTATGGTGGTGTTGAAGACATCATAAGCGCATGGAGTGTCAAGGCTTCTTTTTCGACAATAGCACCGAAACTTTCCAGGTCCCCCTTTTCCATACTATCCAGGATTGCACCCATATGTTGCCTGGCCTGACTAAATCGTGCAGCACTGTAGGGATTGTCATTCATGAGAGCATGTCCGGCACGAGAGGATACCTTTTTCTCTTCTCTTGATACAATAAGTATGTCATCGTGGAAGCTGTGAAAAACCTTATCTATACCTACACTGCAAGGGACTGCATATTCATCAGAAGAATCTGGGAGAAACTCTGATTTTCCCCATGCGGCAATCTTTGGATAGACGGACCGGCTGGCACTTCCACTTCCGAGACGCGCTATAAGAGAGGCCTTCTGCAAGTCGATGGTGTCTTCACCTAAAATCGTCTTTTCGATATCCAGGAGGCACATGGCCAGGGCGGACATGGCTGATGCAGAAGAAGCTATTCCTGAGGAATGTGGAAATGAATTGCTGCTTTCTATCTCCAGGTCCAAAGACATAATCAGGGGATACACGTCTTTTATGGAAAGCAAGAAATCTCTCACTTTTTGCTCAAAGGCAGGCATTGGCTTGCCTTCAAAAAGGAAATTTATTTTAGGCTCCTTAATGGCGTTGCTGTGGTAGTCATACTTGACCTGCGTATCAGTATATGCCTGGCTGAGTGTGAGGCTGACAGAGGGGTTGGCCGGCAATTGTCTGCCATGCTTGCCCCAATACTTGACAAGAGCAATATTGGAAGGTGATTTCCATCGAACTGTTGAAGAATCTTGCATCTAGCGAAAATAGGAATGTATTTATTTACGGCCTTTATTTTTCTCTTTTAATTCATCTTGCTGAATGCGGTAAGAAATGTCAAAGTCCTGTAATACAGCATCCAGGATTTCATAACGTCCTTCTACATAACCGGCTTTAAGATCGTAACTGTAGAGCTTGGAGGCATTGCTCCAGTAAAAAGCTGTCAGCTTTCCACGCAGCCCTTTTATAAGATCAAACATACTCTTGTCAAGTTCTTTCTCTATCATTTTAACCAGAATCTTACCCTGCAACTTGGTTAAGCTCTTAAGGGGTTCTTCAAATTCTGTTTTCAGCTCTTCCTGGAGTTTTTTGATGTGTTTCTTTCTTTTTCTCTTACTCATATTTTGAGTAAAGTACTCGGTCTCACGGAAAATCCGGATAGCTTCTTTGGCAAATGGATACACCAAGGCGGCATATCGCTTGAATTTCATGTACTTGGCATAGTCTTCAGCACTTTTGAATTTACGTAAGGAAGTGATGCTGATATCTTCAAGGGTATGTAAAATGAGCGTATCACCCGATTCTGTAATGAGGGCACTCAAGACTTTTCCATCAATCGAGGTTTCTATAATGCTTGGGTCATTGGCATAACTAATGGTGTCCTTAAAGCTTTTATCCTTCTTCATCGTAGAGGGTGGCAAAAGGACCGGCGAGTTCTTCTGGGCCCGCAGTGCCGATAAGGAAAAGCTGCTTATAAAAAGCACATTCATAAGAAACAGCAGAAGCCGGTATTTTATATTTGAACCCATATCTACTTCTAAAACGCCATTTTATATTCTTTGTTACAAAGTGCTGGCATAATTACACAAGCTAAGACATAATCCTGAAAGTCTTAATTTTGTGGCGATGCAAAAGTTGACTACTATAAGTGCGTGGACATTGTCCGCATTGTTTCATCCCCTGTTGATCATCATGTACATGCTGTTTATGTACCTGCTTGTCAACCCCTATCTTTTCCCGTATAGATCTGGTAAGGAGTTTGGAGCCATATTGCTAATCGTTTTTTTTACATCGGTAGCAATCCCTATGGTTGCAATTTTATTAATGTATAGCACAGGCTTGGTCAAATCACTTGAGATGAAGGAACGCACAGACAGGATTGGACCATTGATGTGTACATCCATTGCCTATCTGTGGCTCTTTTTGAATATCCGTACACACAATGCTATGCCTGCAGTATTTAGCGCCTTTGTCCTGGGCGCCATCATAGCATTATTTGTAGCTTTCTTTATCAATAATTTTTCAAAGATCAGCTTGCATGCAGTGGCTTTGGGCGGTTTTTTCTTTGCCTTTTTACACCTCGTTTATTCTTATGGCAGACCCTACACAAGTCTTTTGCTCAGTGATAACATGATTCTGTCGGTGCACAACCTGCTTATGCTAGCCATACTTACCATTGTAATTGGCGCCGTGCTCAGTTCAAGACTATATTTGAAGGCTCACCGCCCTGAAGATGTGTTTGGTGGCTTTATTGTGGGTCTTATTTCTCAGCTTGCTGCCTTCATGTTCTTTTTAAACTGATATTCTATCCTTTCGAATTCCATGCAGTAATAGCGCTTTATGATTATTTTTAGCCTTCACTTGGTGTGTCTAAAATATCGTGGGTATCATGAATCAGGAACTTGAAAAAATAATTTCTGCGGTAAGATATATTGATAGTCAACTTTATGCTAAACTGTGGTCATATAAGTTTTCACTGAAAAATAAAATGGAGAGAAGTTAAATGGATTTTTTAAAGGATATTGTAAAAGAGATTGGTGATGATTTCACTAAACTCGCAGCAGACATTGATGAAACTGAAACTTATGTTGACACGGGTTCTTACATCTTTAACGCACTCGTTTCAGGTAGTGTATTTGGTGGTGTATCTGGGAATAAGATTACTGCTATTGCTGGAGAGTCTTCTACTGGAAAGACTTT
>RFSX01000054.1 GCA_009923745.1 Chitinophagia bacterium | reverse complement strand
TATAACCGACTTAGTCATACCACTCTTCGCCTGGATCAGGGTTCGGTCTCCCACACTGATATGCCCAACCAATCCTGCCTGTCCTCCAACCTGACAGCTAGAACCCAGCTTTGTACTTCCTGCTACACCAGACTGGGCAGCCATAACTGTATTTTTTCCAATTTCGACATTATGAGCTATCTGGATAAGATTATCCAGTTTGACGCCCTTTCGAATGACTGTAGATCCCATTGTAGCTCTGTCAATGACCGTATTCGCACCAACTTCAACATCGTCCTCCAGGATGACATTTCCAATCTGCGGAATCTTCTTAAAACTGCCATCTTTCAAAGGTGCAAAGCCAAAACCATCACTGCCAATAACCGCGTTGGCGTGAATGGTACAATTATCACCCACCAAGCAGTCTTTATAAATTTTAACACCCGGATAGATGATGCAATTATCACCTATACGTACATCAGGCCCTATATAAACCTGGCTGTGTATCGTGCATTTTTTTCCAATTCGGGCGTTAGTTTCAATAACGCTGAACGCTCCTACGGTAGCTGTTTCATCCACTTGGGCCGACTTTGAAATACTTGATAATTCATGTTTCTCCGCCTTTGAAGGCATACTGTCACCGAATATACCCAGGATGACGGCCAGAGATTCATACACATTATCAACAGCAATTGTAGGTACATCAAAATCAATGTCTTTCCATTGGTTGGACAGTAAAATGGCTGAGGCATTGGTCTGCCTGGCTTTGTCGAGGTATCGGTCATTGGATAAAAAAGTGATTTCTCCTTCTTGAGCACTGTTGATATCAGAGGCACCTTTTATTTCGATTTTACCGTCACCTCGGACCACACCTCCAATCTGTTTTGCTATATCTTCTAAGGTCATCGCCATTCTACAAGTAATATTTCAATAATGATTAGTCAATTTTCGTACCACGCTCGGGGAAACAAAGATTGGATTAAATTATGAATACAATTATTAATTCTGTACAAAATTATTCTTTCAGCCAATAATTTGCTCTTATAATAGCTTAATTGTCATGCCTGATAATTCTATGCCTTCCATTCCAGGCATATGTCTCAACTGTAGTGCTGAAGATATTTGCTTATATAAGTGATTTGAAGCACATTTGCGCAAGGATATGGATAAGAAAAAGAAACTGATTATAGGAACAAGAGGCAGTGAGCTGGCCTTGTGGCAGGCCCGGCATCTGCAGGATGCACTCAAATCAATTGGACAGGAATCAGAACTTAGCATAATCAAAACCAAGGGGGATAACATTCAAAACCTCGGATTTGATAAGCTGGAGGGTAAGGGTTTTTTTACAAAAGAAATTGAAGAAGCCCTTAATAAGGGACAAATAGATGTAGCTGTTCACTCCTTGAAAGATTTACCAACAGAGTCTCCCGAAGAACTTGTTATTGCTGGATTGAGCTACCGGGAAGATCCTGCTGATTTACTTATTATCAATAAGCAGAGCCTGAATCCGAACAGTCCTTTAAAACTTCACGACGGCGCTGTCGTCGGCACCTCATCCATTCGAAGAAAAGTGCAGATTAAACACTTTCTTCCATCTGTAGAGCTGAAGGACCTGAGAGGAAATGTGCCCACCAGGATTAAAAAACTTGAAAGCGGTGTATACGATGCCATAATTATTGCCCATGCAGGTGTCAACCGTATCGAAGCAGATCTCGGTACTTTCCATTGCATTAGACTAAACCCTAAAGAATTTGTCCCCGCACCAGCTCAGGGTGTGATCGGGTTCCAGGTCCGAAAGGAAGACCTGGCAGCGAGAGCCCTGATTGATGCCATACATAAGAGAGAAGTGGCCCGTTGTACTAATGTGGAAAGAAAGGTGTTAAAACTGATGGCGGGAGGATGTCAGATACCATTGGGTGTCTATTGCGAACAAGACCCGATGGGACATTTTCACATTCATGCCGCCTATTCGGAAGGATTGAATTCTGAACTCAAGAAAGTTAGTATCTCCCAAAGCACAAGCTATATGCTGGCTGAAAAAATTATTGAAGAACTAAAAAAATAAAGCACGAGATGTACCTGGTTTTTGATTGCTCCGGAATTGACAAGCCAAAAGACTGGAAAGCCCCTTTTTCAGATACTTTTGCTTGGCCCCGTATGATTCATATTTCTTGGATCATAATGGATGGTGAGTTGAATCCTGTTGATGACTACGATCAGATCATTGTCCCGGAAGGATTTTCATTCAATGATGACATCGAAAAACGCTGCAGGATAGACCAGGAAGACATTGATACCAAGGGCGCGCCTCTGGAAGATGTGCTCAAAGCCTTTGACAAAAGTCTTGAACAGGTTGATTATGTGATCGCTCACAATCTTAACTTTAACGAAAATGTGCTGGCTGCAGAATTTCTCAGGAAAGGGATAAGCCATTCCTTTTTTAGCAAGGAACGGGTCTGTCTCATGCAGGAAAGTACCTTTTTTTGCAAATTACCAAGTAAAACAGGTGGTTATAAGTGGCCCAGCCTGTCAGAATTGCATTCCATTATTTTCAAAAAAGCCTATGCCCCGCCTAACAATGCCCGGGCAGATGTCATAGCAGCGACTCGCTGCTTTAAAGCTTTAAAAATGGCCGGGCAACTGGATGACCTTTTCGATGATGAAGATTGATATATGAAACGACTTTTTATCTCACGACAACTGTCAGCTGCGTCTGCCTTCCACAGCCTCGATTCAAAATGCTGGAAAATCACAGATAAAGCCCTGATCACTATTAATTCCATCGATTTCAAGGATGAGCCAGAAACAAGCTGGATATTTTTCTACAGCAAGAACGGTGTCAACTGTTATTTTAATAAAAGACCTTTCTCCGAATCCATCAAATATGCGGTTATGGGTCCAGGCACAGCTTCCGCTTTCAAAAGTCGCATGGGTACAGAAGCCGATTTCATAGGAAATGGAGACCCAGAACCTACTGCCTTGGAGTTTCAAAAAAACTGCAGTGATGAGTCGGTTTTATTTGTTAAAGCCCTTAACTCCCGCAACAGCGTATATAATCTGTTACCGAAGAATATTGAAAAATACGCCCTTGATGTATATGAAAACCGCCCCCTGGATTGCTTTGAGCTGGAAAGCTGCGATTGTCTGATATTTACCAGCCCTCTCAACGCCAAAGCCTACTTCAGCAAATATCCATACAATCAGGAAGTAGTATTGAGCATCGGCGCAACAACCGCACATTATATTATAGATAAATATGGGATATGCTCCGAAATGCCTGATGAAGCAAGCGAAAAAGGGCTTTTCGATCTGTTTGTTAAAAAGCTAAAAATCTAGCTCCTAGGATTCGAGGCAATCTTTAATGCGCGCAAAGATTTCATCCAGACTGCCTACTCCATCGATCTTATTGGACAATCCGCTTTCTGCATAGAAGTTGAAAACCGGGCTTGTTTTTGCATTGTACTCGACTATCCTTCTTCGTATGATCTCTTCGCTTTGATCATCCGGCCTGTTGGATGTCTTGCCTCTTTCAAGCAGTCGCTTGACAATTTCATCATCAGGCACGTCAAGGGCTATAAGATGAGTAATCTCGGTACCCCTATCCGTCATGATTTGATTCACTGCTTCAGCTTGCGCTATTGTACGCGGTACGCCGTCAAATATATAACCATTGGGGTTATTACTCTGGTTGAGCCTGTTTTCAAGCATACCTATCGTCACCTCATCAGGAACCAGTTCTCCTTTGTTCATATACTCCTTGGCTTTCATGCCCAGCGGCGTGTCATTGCCTATTTCATACCTGAAAAGATCTCCTGTAGAAATATGCGTCAAATCAAAGAGTTCTACAATTTTTTGAGCTTGCGTTCCTTTACCTGAGCCTGGAGGGCCGAATATGATCAAATTTATCATGATTATTAATTTGCTGTTCGCTAAACTAACATTTTTTGGCGGTCAAAGTTTCCAAAAACAATCTTGCCAAGCTTCAATAATTGACCAAGGATATAAATGAGAAACCCCGACATGAAAGCCGGGGTTCATCACCAATTATATTTTTAAAATCCTTGTTCTGTCTTACTCTTCAGCAGCCTTTTCTTCACCACCTTCTTCTTTATCATCGCCAGCACCAGCTTCAGCACCAGCTTCAGCACCAGCTTCAGCTTTAGCAGCTGCAGATTTAAGAGCACGCGGTGTCTCAACAACAGCTACAGGAATACTTTGATTCACCATAACAGTCATACCTTCTCCAAAATTGATGTCTCTTACCCTTACCGCTTCTCCAAGCTTAAGCTCTGATATATCGATAAACAATTCATCAACAAGATTAACAGGATCAACTTTTACTTTCACCTTTCTCACTGACTGAACAAGTCTTCCACCATTTTTTACACCAGGAGATGTTCCTTTGAACCGTACAGGAATCTCTACATTCACCTTCTTGCCATTGTTGATTTCAAGAAAATCAATATGTTCGATTTCTTCTGTTACCGGGTGAAACTGAACATCTTTTACAATAGCGCGATACTGCTTACCATCAATATCAAGTTCTGCCAACCTGAAATTTGGCGTGTAAATGACATCTCTGACATCATTCCAGTTTGTATTGAAATGAATGATTTCATTACCACCATATAAAACAGCAGGTATTTTACCTTCACTTCTTAGCACAGAAGCTTTGATTTTAGTATCCCTGGTTTCTGCATTTATAGCTACTATTTCCATTTTCCTGAGTTTAATCTAATATTGAAAACGTATCCTTATCAAAAGGAGTGCAAAGATAAGAAAGAAATTACCATTATAGCAATATTATTTGTCAACAAATAATGCAGAAATGGATTTGAATTCGTGGGTATTCCTGATGGCTTTTGCAAAGAGTTTTGCGCACGACAGTACCCTAATCTTCTTAGATTTCTGTTTCAATGGGATTGTATCTGTCACAATCAGCTCTGTCAACACCGATTTTTCGATGTTTTCATAGGCATTACCTGACAAAACCGGGTGCGTGCACAAAGCCCTGACGCTTTTGGCGCCTTTATCCATAATAGCCTGGGCAGCCTTGCATAGTGTTCCGGCAGTATCCACGAGGTCATCAATCAAGATGACATCGGCATCTTTAACCTCGCCGATGACGGTCATAGCCTCGACTTTATTAGCTTCTTTTCTGACCTTATCGCAGATGACGAGGTCTTTCTGAAAGTATTTAGAAAAACTGCGCGCTCTTTTCACACCACCCACATCAGGACTGGCAAATATTACATCATCCAGCTTCTGCTGTGCCAGGTAAGGCATAAAAATCGCTTCTCCCTTTAGGTGATCCACCGGAATATCAAAGAATCCCTGAATCTGATCGGCATGCAAATCCATAGTGACAATCCTGTCTGCGCCGGCCGCCTCCAGAAGATTAGCAATCAATTTGGCCGATATAGGAACCCTGGGCTTGTCCTTTCTATCCTGACGTGCATAACCGAAATAAGGTATTACAGCTGTGATATATCCAGCCGATGCGCGTTTAGCCGAGTCAATAAGCAATAGCAATTCCATCAGGTTGTCCGAAGGCGCTATGGTCGATTGAATAAAAAACACATAGGCTCCACGAACAGATTCTGTAATGACGGTCTGCATTTCTCCGTCTTTAAAGCGATTAATCTGGAGATCGCCCAATCTTTCACCGTAAAAGTCTGCGATTTTTTCAGCCAGATACTGAGAATTCGTACCTGAAAAGAGTTTAACATCTACCATTCTAAGGATATCTTTGCCGCGAAATTAAGAAAGTGATTTAACAATTGCCTGTGATCCTTTGTTTTATTGATCAAATGCCGAGGTGAAAAAAATTGTACATAGCGATTCCGGCCTGGCCTGGCTGCTGCTCATCCTGCTCAGTTTGATCTGGGGTAGTTCGTTTATCCTGATTAAAAAGGCCCTTATAAGCTTCAATGCGACTCAGGTTGGTGCAGCACGTATTGCTATCTCCTTCCTTGCTTTCCTACCTCTTTTTATCAAACATTTCAAAAGTATTCCCTGGAATAAATTAAAGCCTTTCATCATTGTCGGGCTTTGTGGCAGTGGCTTTCCGGCATTCCTCTTCGCGATAGGACAACAGGAAATTCCCAGCAGCGCGGCAGGGGTATTCAACAGCCTTACGCCCATATTCACGTTTATTATCGCCATTTTTTTTTTTAAAGCTCGACTCTATGGAAAACAATTAACCGGGGTCATATTGGGATTCTCGGGTGCGAGCCTCCTGTTCCTGGCCAAACAGGAAGGAGAATTGGCTTTCCCTTTTTTCCATTCCATGTTGATGGTACTGGCTACTATCTCATATGGGATAAGCGCCAACACCGTCAACAGATTCCTGGTGGGTGTTAAGCCAACTGTCATAAGCGTAGTATCCTTCGTCATCATTGGGCCTTTCATGTTGATCTATCTTTTAAACAGTAGCTTCCTGGGACAACTCAAAAGCCATCCGCAAGCTATGGGCTCTTTTGCTGCCCTTCTAGTACTTTCTCTGGTAGGTACTTTCCTTGCCAATATCCTGTTTTTCAAACTGATCCAACTGACGGATGCCGTATTCTCATCATCGGTAAGCTTTATTATACCGATTGTAGCATTATTATGGGGGGTGCTGGATGGCGAGATGATATCTGTCTATCACCTGGCTGCCCTGGGGCTCATATTAAGCGGAGTCTTTCTCATTAAGAGAATGCGCTAATTGCTCTATTCCGGGTTCCTGTACCAATCCTTGTACTGGACATAATGATCGGATGTGCCCTGGATATATATCTGAGCATGGATATCATCTATCGCTTTTAACTTCCTGGCAGGTGTTCCAGCATATATATATCCCGATTCCAGTTGTGTACCAGATGTGACAAGTGCCCCGGCAGCAATGATTGTATTCGAAGGCACAATTACATCGTCCAGGATGGTTGCTCCCATCCCTACCAGCACATCCGGTTCAATAATACACCCATGAATAATGGCCGCGTGACCAATGCTGACCCGGTCATTAAGAATAGTATCCGAGCGACCTACCGTACCATGTATTATCGCTCCATCCTGGATGTTGCATCGTTTACCAATCCTGATTCTATTGCAATCTCCCCTAATAACCACCTGGAACCAAATGCTTGAATCCTCACCTATTTCCACATCACCGGTAACTGTAGCGTTCGGCGCCAGCCAGGCTGTTTCACTTATTTTTGGCGTAATGCCCTTGACCTTAATTATGTGTGCCATCTTTTGCCGTACTTAATGCTTCAAGTGAATAACCCTCCTTCTGCAGCAACCTGACCACACCTTCTTCTCCGCCAAGATGACCCGCACCTACTGCAAAAAATACGGGTCCTTTTTTCATTTTCTCTGCCATTACCGGAATCCAATTGGCATTCCTGTTATTGAGTAGCAGGTCATCATAGCCTTCAATACCTTCATCTTCCGACATAGCGCTTACCATCCGGTTTATATCCTGCTGCTTGTACATATCAATCATTTGCTTGAAAGTATCACCTTCTGAATCTGCCATCTTTATAGTCTCGAGCAACATATCTGCCTGTACCTGGTATGGTATACTGTCGAATACGCTCATCTGGAATTCAATGCTTTCCAATCCTTCAACCTCTTTTTCCGATTGCTGACTCAACTCAAATAATTCCATTTCATAGGATTTCATGTTGCCGCCTCCACCTAAACCGGCTCCCAATTCGACATCCCCGCTAGCGAAGACGGTCAGGAACATAGGCTTAAGCCTTTCAAGAAAAAACATAGGCAAGCCCATACCATCAAAGTGAGAGCGAACAACTTCATAATCCTCTTCGGAATAAAGATCTTTTAAAGTCATACCATCGTTCATAAAGGCCTTTGTCATCAAAGCCATTTGCTTTGACAGATCAAACATATCATCCATATCAATTTCAAATACCACGCTTGAGGCACTTTCAAAAGCTCCCAGTGTTCCCCTGGGCCAGAAGAAATCATCAGAGGTAATTAAATGGATTGTTCCAAAAAGATAGCTGGGTTGTTCCAGCCCATTGCCTTCAATTTTCCAAAGAAGGGCACTAGGCAATTCAGCTGCTGCATCTGAACTTGTCGTCGCATTTTTTGATGTGCCGCAAGCAATAAATAACAGGGCAAAAAGAAAAAAAATGAGTCTATTTCTCATTTAGTAAAGATTATTTTTTTCTTAAAGATTTCATGCATTATAAGAGCCCCGGCTACCGACACATTCAACGACTCTACTCTTCCTGATCCTGGTATGCTGTAAAGGCTGTCAGCCAATTTATGAATGCCGGGATTTAGCCCCTTCCCTTCAGAACCCAAAATCAGGGCCATAGGTTCATGGGGACCAGGTAATTCCTTGGATGTGTCATTTCCAGCTTCAGCAGCGATGAGTTTAAGCCCGGACGCTTTCATATATTCGAGCGCCTTAGCCAGACTGGCCTCGCGGCACAGATGGATATCCTTAATAGCTCCTGCCGAAGCCTTATAAGCAAAACTGTTCAGCAAGGCCGATTTTTTGGACGCTATGACAATGGCGTCAAAGTCAAACCATACAGCAGACCTGGCTAGTGCACCTATATTACGCACATCTTCAATCCCATCCAATACCAATATCCTGGGTACGCGACCCTGTTCATAAAGCAATGGCAGTAATTCATCGATCGTATAATATTCCACTATGGCCAACTGGGCTACTATGCCCTGGTGATTGGCATTGGAAGACAGTGCGGACAGCTTTTGCTTTGGCACATATTGCAATGGCGTATTGGAGAGCCTTGCCTCGCGCCTGATTTCTTTTTCAAAATCACCGCGTATATCTTTATCTATCCAGATCTTTTCAAGCCGCGTTGCAGACTGGATAGCATCCAGTACAGGTTTGCGGCCAACTATAAGTGTATCTTTTTCCATTTGCTTTTCAATATGGTGATTCTTTTGGATTTAAAGCAAAATCTTGCCGTGTCTTTGACCCAAATCACAATTCATATGTTTTATTGATCAATTCCGTATATTATAATAAAGCACATTTGTC
>RFSX01000053.1 GCA_009923745.1 Chitinophagia bacterium | reverse complement strand
CATGTCACGGTGCCATCAGGCGCAATGATAAAAAATGTAGGTGTACCAAAGTAAGGGCCAAAGCTTCCTGAGAGATATGGCGACAAAGCTTCCAAAGCATCACCATCTTCTCCCACGCTGGGAAAACTCAGTCCCAATTGGTTTTTCCATCCTGCAACATCTGCATTGCTGTCATTGGCTTTGTTGCTCATTTCGAAGAATTCTACATCAGCCATTCCTTCACCCCAATCCTCATAGAGTTGCTGAAATGATGGAGCAATGGAAAAGCAGGGAGGACAGTTGACAAAGAAAATTTTTACAACAACCGTTTTACCTTGATCGAGATAGTCATTATATAGATTATGGCTTATGCCATCAGAATCGACAACAGAAAAGTTAGGTGCTGTCTGTGCCATAACTGAAGATGAATGGAAGAGGATCAAAAAAGCTATGAGAATAGAACTTTTTACTTTCTTAAACATTTTAAAGTAGCTTTAGGCATAAAGTATGAAAGTCCAGTATCACAATATCAGTCAGCAATCCTATCAGAATGTCTGGGACTTTCAGACCCTTTTGAATAACGAAATAAAGCAACGAAAACGCTCCCTCCCAGGGGATTATGCTCTTGACAAAGCTAAGGCATATTTTTTAAATCATCTGATCTTCTGCGAGCATAAACCTGTTTATACATTAGGTAAGTCGTCTGGAAAATATAACCTGCTTGTAGATCGCTTGCAGCTTGCTAAACAGGGTGTTGAGTGTTTTGATATCAACAGGGGAGGAGATATTACCTATCACGGTCCAGGGCAGATCACGGGTTACCTCATTTTTGATCTTGAGTTGTTGTATCGTGACGTGCATCGTTTCGTAAGAAATATAGAAGAGTGCATCATACAATTCCTGAAATTATATCATTTGGATGCCTTTCGGCTCAAAGACTATACAGGGGTATGGCTAGGTAATGAAGAAGAAGGCTTTCGCAAGATCTGTGCTATCGGCGTTCACCTGAGCCGCTGGGTGAGCATGCATGGTTTTGCCTTAAATATAAATACAGAGCTTAAAGCATTTGACCAGATTATCCCTTGCGGTATTGATGATAAGGACAAATCGGTTAGCTCGTTATCAAAGGAATTGGATCGTGAGTTAGATATGGAGCAATGTAGAGTAGAATTGCTTGATGTGATATCTACTATTTTTGAACTGGATTTAATACAACACTAGAATGAACAGAAGTAAACGTGTCGATGACAGTCGCACTACAATGACTGAGTTAATTATGCCGAATGATACCAATCCATTGGGGAACCTGATGGGTGGAAATTTGATGCACTGGATGGATATTGCTGGAGGCATTTGTGCTGGAAAACATTGTGAAGCTTATGTGGTCACTGCTTCTGTAGATCATGTTTCCTTTCAGCATCCCATCAAACTGGGAAGCGTTATCAGTATACACGCACAGGTAACACGTGCTTTCAGGACATCGGTTGAGGTGTACCTTGAGGTCTATGTTTCAGATTTTGATGGCAAAAACACCCGAAAGTGCAATCATGCCTATATGACTTTTGTAGCACTTGATGAAGACAGGAAAAAGCCTATTGAGGTGCCACAGTTGCAAGCTGTAACACCGACGGAAATACAACTTTATGAAAGTGCGGTACGCCGACGTGAGGTCAGGATGATATTAAGCGGCAGGATGAAACCTGAAGAAGCCAAGGACCTAAAGGCCTATTTCGGGGATATGAATTAAATCCCTCTTTTTTTGTCTTTCCTCCCGGATCGATGTATGAAATTGCTTGAAGCCTGTTGTGTACCCATCACAAGCATATCCTGTATATTAACATGCTTGGGTTGGTTGGCTATAAAGTAAATAATCTTGCTTATATCTTTTGAACTGACTGGCTTGAAGTCTTCATAGATCTTCGCTTTCTCCTCATCCCCATCAAATCTTACAAGGGCAAATTCAGTTTCTTCCACATGGCCAGGAGCTACCTGGCTTACCCGTATGCCGTACTTGTGAAGATCAAGGCGTATCGCTTTTGTTAGTGCATCTACCGCATGTTTGGTAGCGCAATAAACATTTCCTTTTGGATATACTTCCTTGCCCGCCGTGGATGCGACATTGATGATATGTCCTTTTCCTCTCTTGACCATGATGGGCGACACAATCCTGGTTATATACAAAAGCCCTTTCAGGTTTGTATCAATCATGGTTTCCCAGTCCTCCAAATGCCCTTCATGAATTTCATGAAAACCTTTGGCTAATCCGGCATTATTAATTAGGATGTCCACCTGTTTCCAGTTGTCACTTAAACTTTCGAATGCTGCACGCACTTCTTCTTCATTGCGAATATCAAAGATCAGCTCTACCACTTTGACCGCATATTTCTTGCGGATTTTATCCGCCAGTTTCTTCAATCTGTCTTCTCTTCTGGCTGCAACAATCAGATCGAATCCTCTTTTGCCAAATCTTTCTGCAGTGGCTTTTCCAATTCCTGAGCTTGCGCCTGTGATCAATACTTTTTTTGACATCCTGATATTGGTTTTATAACCTTCCTAATATGGCGTAAAATTCGTTCTTAAAAGATTCATGTTTTGATGTTGCTGGTCCATAAAATCCGGTTTGGATACCGGCCAGTTTGTTTTCTCCATCAATAATTAAAAGGCTAGGATATGAATATATTTTATCAATGAATGGAAAATCTCTTCCCGTTTCTTCTTTATCGGCGTATCCTCCGTATAATAAAGGCCAGTCAATGCCTCGCTTCGTTTTATAATTTCTGAGTACGTTTTTTGCCTTGTCTGTATCCTTGTATTTTTCATAGGCTACGCTGAGTATGACGACATCCGGGTTTTCTTCTTTAAAGTTTTTTAGGAATTCAATTTCATCATAGCAATTGGGGCACCAGGTCCCCATAATATTGACAAGCTTTATTTTACCCTCGAAGCTTGGATCAGATAATTTTGTCGTACCGCCATCAAGGTTTTCAAATTCAAACTCAATGGCTTTTTCCGAAAGTTTTTTACTGAGCTCATATGGATTTTTCAATTCAAAACTTTCATCCCTGAAGGCAATCCAGTTGGTCGTATAATGTGATCCGCTTTTAAACTCACCGGTGATGGTGTCTTCTGTAACTTTTGCAGAAAAAAGGAAGGCATGAGCCCCATCAAATACAGACAACTTCATTTTATCTCCGCTGACGTTTCCCTGTAAATACCTGTAGTCACCGGTCTCTGTCATAATCGTGCCTAGCAGTTTCTGACCGTTCTGGCTAAACTCTGCAATGGCTGGATAGGCATTTTCCGAACCATAACTGAAGATGGCTTTCCATTGTCCGGAAAAATTATAATTTTCTTCGCTTGCCGGCATATCAAACCTGTGACTTTCTCCATAGGTAGCCAGGAAAGGAATGCTGTAATCCTTGCCCCTGTATGGCACCTTCCAGAAGCCTTCAATGAAGTTTTCTTCATAGTAGGCATCCAAATATGTGTCAAACCCTGAAAAGCCTATTTTAACGGTATCTTTTGCAGTGGAAGGGTCCCTTCCATAGAATACCTCATCTGCTTTCATGCGTTCTGAGCCATTTAAAAGAAAAACATTCAGTTCTCCGTTTTCAGATGTCACCTCCATATTGAAGGGTAACTCAAAGTAATTGAGCAAGTTTTTATCTGCCTCAACGAGTGCAGATTCATTGCCAAGCTTCATGTCATCTGAAAGCTTCATAACAGCTCTCCATTGTCCTGGAGGTAATTCGCTGTACTGATTGGGTGCTTCAATGCATGAAACAGCAATTACAGTAAAGGCGAATATTATCGCATATTTCATTTGAAAAGTTTCTAAGTATTAGACATAATTCACCGAACAGCATAAATGTTTAAAAGCTGGGGCAAAAATTATTGTCATTGAAATGCTCACCGGAGAACCTAATGGACAGTTCAAAGGTATTGAGGTTAAAGGGGTTATTGAAGGTATCACGCATGCCAAGGTCATAGGATAGTCCCAATATGAAATTTCCCTTGAGTAAGCCCAGTAAAGGGCTTAGGTGATTGAGTTTCATACCATCAAGATCATTCACCGCATTGACCCAAAGACCTAAAACCAGTCCCATATCTTCTGATTTAAAAGTGTACTGGAAATTTGTGCCCAGGCTGAACATGGCGTTGTTGCCTTGTTGCTGGTAGACAAATCGCGGCTGGATTTCATAGCGGTATTGCAATACCTTATCCATACTTGCGTGGAAGACGTAGCGGGATTCCAGCTTTTGATCTGTGATAGTGCTGGGGTTGATATTGTCCAATCGATTGAAATAGGACATGTTGGGCTGATTGAGATGGTGAATGGCTGCTCCGATATAATACCGGGATTCATCCAGCTCTATATAGTAGTTTATACCTGCCGAGAGATTAAAGATGCCAATATTATTGGGCGGCAGAGTTTCTTGCGTTGGCAGGTTGAAGCCATCGATCTGGTCAAACTGATCTCCGAAGCTGATATTGTCATAATTTATGTTTCTCTGAATGATACCCATTTGAATGCCGGCCCCCAGGTAGGAAGGTATGCGACTGCCCAGTTTTTTGTGGTAGGCAAAATAAGTGGATATCTGGTTGTTACTTGCCTGGAATTCTCTCACGCGGTCACTGATAAAGAATAAGCCCACGCCAAAGTGGTCATCTGTTCTCCTGTTATCAAAATTCATTTGGAATCTGGTGTCTCCGCCAGCGGCAAAAGTTTTGAATGAGGAGCCAAGATTATTATTCCATTGGTCCCGGTAAGACATGCTGAGACGGTAAGTTCCGTCATAAGCTCCTGTCAATGCCGGATTCATCTGCATAGGCAGGGCATAGAACTGCGAAAAAACTTCATCCTGCGCATTGCAATAGACGCAAATCTGAAGTGCTAATAAAACAAGTATGCTTCTCAATGACATGGCGCAAAACTACAATAAAACTGAATCATTCATTACATCTGTGTGCATAGAGAATAAACGCTTGATTTCCTTATTTGATATAGTGCTCTCCAATATATCTTCTGACTTCGTATTTTAGCCCGTTCTAATGTGATAATAAGTGATCTCGGAGGGAAAACAGTATGCGGTTTGTCGATTAAGTGTGGCTTGCCTGTGGAAGCATGCGGCTGAGGATGCTCCTTTGCAGTCACAAGTTTTGTTTGGTGAAGTCCTTGAGGTCATAAATATCAAAAATAAACATTGGGTGAGGGTTCTGTGCAGCTGGGATGATGAATTGGGATGGATGGACCCAAAGCATTTGTATTTTCTTAAAGAGAAAGATTTACCTAAAATCAAGGGTGAAAAGCATTACAGCCTGGAGTTGATCTATGGTATTATATCGGATAAAATTTCTATTCCGATAACTATAGGTGCTCTCCTTCATGGTTTTGATGGGATCAATGTGAGAATGCCCTTTGGGCGATTCCAGTTTTCAGGTCAGGCCTTTAGCCCCGGCGAAGGGAGTCTGACAAGTTCCATGTTTATCAAGTTAGCGCATAAGTTTATTAACGCACCTGAAATGAGAGGAGGTAGATCTGTTTTAGGTATGGACTCCGGTGCACTGACTCAGCTTATTTATAAACTCCTGGATATTGAGTTGCCACGTCATCCACCCGCACAATCCTCAATAGGTGAGGATATTGGCTTTTTGGAACAAGCAGAGATAGGTGATCTTGCTTTTTTTTGCAAACGCAATGGGCCCATTAGTCATGCTGGTGTAATTGTAGGACCTGGGAGTGTGCTTCACGTGCATGGTCGTGTTAAGATTGATCGGCTGGATCAACAAGGAATCTATGACCTTGAAGATGGACGATACAGCTATAAGCTCCGTACGGTCAGAAGAATGATACAATTGAGTTCTCCCGAGGAGCAGCTTATTAATTCCGAAACATGATTATCTTGAGCCGTATAACCCAGTAAAACTTAGCCTATGCCTTTCGATAAGCTTTTAGAGCCCCTGGATCTCGGATTTACTCAACTGAAGAACAGGGTCCTTATGGGATCTATGCATACCATGTTGGAAGAACTGCCGGGTGGTCACGAAAAGGCGGCTGCATTCTATGCCGAGCGCGCCAGGGGGCAGGTTGGCTTAATTATAACGGGAGGGATTGCTCCCAATAAGGAAGGCGTTGTTTTTACGGGTGCTGCAAGCCTGGATGAGCCTTCCCAAATTCCTGGACATAAACAAATTACGGATGCTGTTCACCAGGAAGGTGGAAAAATTTGTATGCAAATACTGCATACAGGACGCTATGCCTATCACCAGGGATGTGTGGCTCCCTCAGCTATACAGGCTCCGATTAATATCAATAAGCCCAGGGAGATGAGCCATGAAGATATTGTACGGACCATCGCGGACTTTGTAAACTGTGCTTACCTGGCTAAAGAGGCGGGATATGACGGTGTTGAAGTTATGGGATCGGAAGGTTATCTCATCAATCAGTTTCTGGTGCGGCGTACCAATAAGAGGACTGATGAATGGGGTGGGACTTATGAAAACAGAATGCGTTTTCCTTTGGAAATTGTAAAAGGTATCAGAGATAGACTTGGAGAAGATTTTATAATCGTCTACAGACTGTCAATGCTTGACCTTGTAGAAGACGGAAGCACATGGGATGAAGTGGTTCAGCTGGGGAAAGCCATTGAGCAGGCAGGTGCCAATATCATCAATACCGGTATCGGATGGCATGAGGCCCGTGTTCCAACGATTGCCTCCAATGTGCCCAGAGGGGCATTTTCATGGGTGACGGCGCGAATGAAAAATGAACTTAGTATTCCACTGGTTACAACCAACAGGATAAATACACCTGAACTGGCTGAAGAGATACTGGCAAAGGGTCATGCAGATATGATATCCATGGCAAGACCTTTCCTGGCCGATCCAGAGCTGGTTTTGAAAGCTTCTGAAAACCGCTCGCATGAGATCAATACCTGTATTGCATGCAACCAGGCCTGCCTAGATCATACCTTTACGCTTCAGCGTTGTTCCTGCCTGGTTAATCCTAGAGCATGTCATGAAACTGAATTAAATTATGAGGCTACCAGCAGTTCAAAAAAAATAGCCGTAATTGGAGCTGGTCCTGCTGGCATGGCTTCTGCTACCATAGCTGCTGAAAGAGGCCATAAAGTGGTCTTATATGAGAGCAGTGATAGCATTGGTGGGCAGTTTAAATTGGCGCAGCGCATACCGGGTAAGGAAGATTACGCTGAAACCATACGCTATTTTGAGAAGATGATAGCGAAGCACAAGGTAGATCTCAAACTTAATACACGGGTAGAGATTGATGATCTCATATCTCACAGCTTTGATGAAGTTATAATTGCCACCGGAGTAAAACCACGAACCCTTGATATTGAAGGAGCTGACCATCCTGCAGTAGTTTCTTACCATGAGGCTATTATGAACCCTGAACAGATCGGAAACAGGGTAGCTGTCATCGGGGCCGGGGGAATAGGCTTTGATGTTTCTGAATTGCTTGTGCATGATGATTCAACAAAAGAAATGGCCATAGAGGAATTCATGCAGGAATGGGGTGTCGACACGAGCATGTCAGTACCAGGCTTTTTCAAGGAGCCTCGCCCCAAGGAGGCTAAGCGCAAGGTCTATCTGCTGAAAAGATCGACAGGTAAACATGGCAAGGGCCTGGGTAAAACAACCGGATGGATACACCGTTCCAGCTTGAAAAACAAAGACGTGGAGATGCTGAGCAATGTTGAATATCAAAAGATAGATGACGCTGGACTCCATATCAGGGTTGGAACCGAAGACAGACTTATTGAAGTAGATAATATTGTTGTCTGTGCAGGGCAGATTTCTTTGGATGATTATTCAGAGGCTATTAAAGCAGCAGGTATCAATTGCCACGTTATTGGTGGTGCGGATGAAGCTAAGGAACTGGATGCTAAGAGAGCGATCAACCAAGCTGCTATTCTGGCTTCAAAAATTTAATCCAAAGTCTTGAAAAGGGAAAAATTTCTCATTGTACTATCCTTTGCCACCATTTACATTGTGTGGGGTTCTACATACCTTTTTTCTGCCTTTGCTCTCAGGGAAATGGATGCTTTTCGAATGGTGTCTTACCGATTCCTGATTGCTTCAGTGATAGGTTTCATCATATGGAAACTTACAAGTCCGACTCTTAAGGCAAGCAGAAAGCAGATCAAAAACGCTTTGATTGCTGGCACCATTATGCTTGGACTGGGCTCAGGAGCAGCAATCTGGTCCCTCAATCACCTGGACTCTGGATTCAGTGCCCTTATTATCTCGGCAGAACCACTGATCATAGTTCTGATGATGTGGGTGTATAAATCTCGGCGGCCGGCGATGCAAACTATAGCTGGTATAGCTCTCGGCATCCTGGGGATGTCTCTTCTGATAGCACAGGATGAATTGGTATCGAGTACCAATCAATGGATTGGTATTATGACTATTTTCTTTTCTATGCTTGCATGGGGAGTGGGTTCCCTTTTCGTTGCCGAATCCGAGTTGCCTTCAAATGCATTTTTGAATATAAGTATTCAGCTGCTTATTGGCGGACTGGTCTCGTTGATTATCAGCATTTGCCTTTTTGAAGATCCGGTGATATTTTCAGAGTTAAGCTTCAGAGCTATATTTTCCTTGGGCTTTCTCATTTTATTCGGCTCATTAGCGGCCTTTACGGCTTTCAATTACCTCTTAAAGAAAGTTTCCGCTGAAAAGGTGGTAACAAACACCTATGTCAATCCTTTAATTGCTATGATACTTGGTTATATGTTTAATGAAGAGACTATAACAAGACAATCTGTTATTGCAGCTGCGATTATGCTGTTCGGTGTATTTCTAATCAATTCCAGGAAGAAAAGCGCCTAAAATAAAAAAGCCCTGACAGTACAGCTGTCAGGGCTTTAATGTTTATCTAATGCTTATTAGTATTCGTCTTCATTGAATAAGAAGTCATCTTTTCGTGGAAAATCCGGCCATATTTCAACCATATTTTCATAAGCATCACCTTCGTCTTCAATCTGCTGAAGATTTTCAATAACCTCCAGGGGTGCACCCGTACGAATGGCATAGTCTATAAGTTCATCTCGCGTAGCTGGCCATGGCGCATCTTCGAGGTGGTGGGCAAGTTCAAGTGTCCAATACATCTCTTATTTGG
>RFSX01000052.1 GCA_009923745.1 Chitinophagia bacterium | reverse complement strand
CTCAAAATGAAATCGCATGGACTAAAATTGCAGATTATTTATTACCCAGAATAGGTCAAGCTTGTTATTTAGTAATCCTATCAGATTTAGAAGGAGATCCAACAGATTTTATGGAAGCATGTAAAAAATTTAGAGCTGGAAAACATAGATTATTTGTAATTTCTCCATTTGGACCATGGTTTGAAACTCAAAGATATGATTTAACTCCAATGGACATACTAATTGGTGAAGCAATCCAAGATGGTTTGGTACAAAAAAGAACTGATTTATTTAAAAAATTGACCAATTATGAAGCACCTGCAATTTCAGTGGGGCCAAATGATATGTTAGCAAATGTAATTTCAGAATTTCAAAAGATAAGTCTTGATAATCTTGTTTAGAATTATCTGATGAAGAATCAAAATCTATACATCCGCTCATAAAAACTAAGAAAATAATGAAAAAACTGGTTGGCTTACTATTTTGTCTCTTCTAATCAAAGCAGTATTATGAACTGAATCTGTGTACGGCCAGTTTATTGCGCGATTTAACCTGGCCTGGCATCTCACAGTTTACCAGTATGTATCTTTTTCGATAAAAGCATACATCCATTTAAGTTTGGATGAGCCTAGTAAGCCTAATGACGATAAACTGAATTTAGCACTTTCGGGATTCAGAGACAGATTTGGAAGGCTTGGCCTCAATTTTGTTTTTTGCAGCGGACCCCGGACCTGACTACTTGACTCCAAGAGCTTTCTTTACCAGAATTTCTTGTTGCGCGTCATGTATTTTCTTAAATCCAGATGCCGGGCTTGCTGATGCCTCCCTGGATATCAGGTCAATTTTTTCTGCTCTCCAGTAGCGCATCAAGAAACTCCATGCTCCCATATTGGCTGATTCTTCCTGTACCCAGAACTTGTCTGCCGAGATGTATTTTTTGAAGACCTTTGCAATTTGTTTTTCAGGAAAAGGATAAAGTTGCTCCAGTCTTACAATAGCCACGTCATCCAATTTCAATTCTTCCCTGGCAGTAAGCAGGTCATAGTAGAGCTTTCCAGAACAAATCAAAAGCCTTTTTACCTTATTGGCACTGACTGAATGATCGTCTATCACCTCCTGGAATTTGGTACCTGTTAGAAAGTCTTTCTGTGGCGATACTGCCTTGGGATGTCTCAAGAGTGATTTTGGAGACATGATTACCAATGGTTTTCTTGTATCTCTATGCAGTTGTCTTCTAAAAGCATGAAAAAGGTTAGCAGGCGTTGTCATGTTAAGGACAGAGAAATTGGATTCCGCTGTCATTTGGAGATAGCGCTCAAGACGCGCACTTGAGTGTTCGGGTCCCTGGCCCTCGTAGCCATGTGGCAATAAAAGAACCAATCCGCTCATGCGCTGCCACTTGCTTTCTCCAGCACTGATAAATTGATCCATGATAGTCTGTGCACCATTGGCAAAATCACCAAACTGAGCTTCCCATATTACTAATGCGTTAGGTGTGGCCAGGGAATAACCATATTCAAAGCCGAGAACTGCAAATTCAGACAAAAGTGAATTATAGATCCTCATTCTTCCTTGCTTCTCATCAAGATTATCCAGCCTGTTGAATTCCATATAATCTTTGGAATCGCTAAATACCATATGCCTGTGAGAAAATGTGCCTCTTTTCACATCCTGTCCACTCATTCTCACATCTCTGCCTTCGAGCAAGATGGATCCATAGGCGAGAAATTCTCCCAGAGACCAGTCCAGGCTATCCTCTTCAATCATTTTATTGGTACCCTTCAACAGCCTGTTCACCTTGGACAAAGGATTCATCTTGTCCGGTGCTATTGAAATGTGGCCCAGGATTTTCTTGATCGTTTTTTGATCCACACCAGTTTCGGGTGATTCCTGGAAGTCTTGCTCTGAAAATCGCCTTGTAAGCTTTCTCCATGCTTCCTCTGGCGCCTGATAACTGTAGGGGAGAGGGGTTTGTTTCACAAGATTCAACCTGTCTTGCAAATGATTCCAGAACTGGTCTTCGAGCTCTTCTGCCAGTTTTTTCTCGACTTCTTCCCTATTAAGTAGTTTCTCGAGGTAGATCTCTCTTGGATTAGGGTGTTTCTTTATGAGATCATACATTTCAGGTTGCGTGAACTTAGGGTCGTCGCCTTCATTATGGCCATGGCGCCTGTAGCATACCATATCAATGAACACATCATTATTGAAAAGCTGTCTGTATTCAGTAGCCAATTCACAGGCAAAAACGACAGCTTCCGGATCATCCCCATTCACATGAAATACAGGAGCCTGAACCAATGAGGCTGCGGCTGTGCTGTAGGTGGAAGAACGGGCATCATCAAAGTCTGTTGTAAAACCAATCTGGTTGTTGATGACAAAATGTATCGTACCTCCTGTATAATATCCTTCCAGCTGACTCATCTGCACGGTTTCGTAGACAACGCCTTGTCCTGCCACTGCAGCATCTCCGTGAATCAGGATAGGAAAGATTTTATCATAATCGGAATTATAGAGTATATCTGCTTTGGCTCGTGCAAAACCTTCAACAACGGGATTGACCGCTTCAAGATGCGAAGGGTTCGGTGCCAGCTTGATGTGCATTTGTTTGCCTGAAACCGATTCGAATTGCGATGAGAACCCGAGGTGGTATTTTACGTCTCCATCACCAAAACTCTGATCCGGGATAGAATTGCCTTCAAACTCGTTGAAGATATTTTCATAGGTTTTGCCCATTATGTTGGCTAGCACATTAAGGCGACCCCGGTGTGCCATACCGATAATAACTTCTTCAACCGCATCTTCAGCAGCTTTATTGATGATAGCATCCAAAGCGGCAATAGTGGATTCTCCACCTTCAAGAGAAAACCTTTTCTGACCTATATATTTTGTATGAAGGAACTTTTCGAAAATAACAGCGCCATTCAATTTTTCCAGAATGCGTTTTTTCTTCTGCATACTCAGGCCATAACTGCCAGATAGGTCTCTGGTTTCGATTTTATCACGCAGCCACATGCGCTTCTCCCTATTCTCTATGTGGGCGTACTCAAAACCTATATTTCCTGCATAGATATCTTTGCATCGCTGAATGATCTCCGAAAGTGTAGCATTAGGCATACCCAATTCGGCACCGGCCTGGAATTTTTTATCCAGGTCACTTTCTTCAAGATTATAGTCGAGGAGGTTGAGGTGGGGTTTCCTGTCTCTTCTTTCGCGTATTGGGTTGGTCGTTGAAAGGAGGTGGCCTCTGGATCTGAAACCATGGATAATTGAAAAAACGCCAAACTCTTTTTGTGCATTTCCTATGTCACTGCCATTCAAGGCTGCAATGCCAGTGACACCAGCTTTTTTATCTCCAAATTCAAAGCCTTCAAAGAACAGTCTCCATCCTTCATCAACAGACTGGGAATCCTGCTCATATTTCTGGTACATCTGGTCGATGAAACTGGGGTGGGCATTGAATACGTAGGAATAATCCTTCATGATTTATTTTCGTTAAAAAAATGTGCTTTTATATTAAGTGATAAGTACGCTGCTTTGTTGAAAATATTATACCAGTTTTAAGGATTTTCGCCATTTTTTTCCGAGGCATACATCCTGTACTGATTAAAATCTTCTTTTATTGTAGAAATTAAAAAATCAGCCACGAAAATATTAGTTTTTATGGTGTGATATTAAAAAATGCATTATTTTTGCACTCCTAAATTTTAAAAAAGAGACAATGGCACATCACGCATCGTCAAAGAAAAGAATCCGGCAAGACGCCAAGAAAAGGCTGAGAAATAGGTATTATAAAAAATCAGCAAGAACAGCGATTGCTAAGTTGAGAGAGATGACAGAGAAGAAAGAAGCTTTGGCTTTCCTTCCTAAGGTTGTCAGCATGATTGACAAACTGGCTAAGAACAATAACTGGCATAAGAACAAAGCTTCAAACTTGAAGAGCAAGTTGACGAAGCATGTCAATGCCATTTCTTAAGATACAGTTTAATAGAATTAATGAATAGAGATCGGGTCACGTGATGATCCGGTCTTTTTTATTGCCTCCCTTCGTCGTTTTGCCTTGCCGGATCCTCTTCCGGGTATTCATAGGGCTTCGATCTTTTGCCAAACAAGCTGAAATACCTTCTAGGGTTCAATCGCAGGTCCTGTATAAGCAGATCGAGATTGCGCGTTGAAGATTCAAGATTTGTGTAAAGGCTTTCTTCTTCCATGATTTTGCCCAGCGAACCCTCTCCTTTGTTGATTTTTTCAAGCAATATTTTTAACTCGGATAGAGAAGCAGTTGCTTCGGTCAGAGTGGAATCCATTGATTTCATGGAGCTTTCAGCCTGGCTTAATGTACTGTTGGCTACACCGATTGTTTCAGAGAGCTTGACATCCTTGAGGTCATCTGTTACGATGGACAAGTCATCAAGCATCTTTTCAATCTTTGCATCGGCGTCAACCAGTATATTGGTAAGCTGGGATATATTGGCAAAGGTCGTTTCGATGTTACCGGCTGAATTTTGCATAAGCGTATTGAAGCGATCCGAGATTTCAGCAAAATTCTCAAGGCTTACTGCTAAGTTACGTATACCAACATCAACAGCGGCATCGGAATCTTCAGCACCAAAGCTGTCCATTGTTGAATCTATAACCATGGTTATAATGTCGGCCGTACCTGCCAGTTCCTCTTCACTGATAAGTGAACTTAATATACCTACATTTCTACCTTCCAGCACGGCACCATCCTGGGCACAATTGCTACCGTCACACATTCTGTCAAATACAAGCTCTATATATTTGCCTCCGAGTGGGCTCAGCGGAACAAGCTCAGCAACAGTGTAATCGGGCAGTTTGATAGAATTCTTAACGGTGAATACCAATTGAATTCTTCTGACATCATTGGGGTCAGGGCTAATGGATATTACTGTTCCCACCTCATATCCATTGATTTGTACGGGTGTAGCTGTATTGACATCCTGCACATTATCATAGTATGCCGAAAAGGTGTAATTGCCACTGAACAGGTTTTTTCCAGAAATAAATTTATAACCCCACAAAGCAACAGCCAGTGTAATTGCAGCGAAAATGGCGATGAGGACTTCTTTCTTCATAGAGTTGCAAAACTAATTCTTTGTTGTGAATATTAACGCTCAAGCGTATAAAATGATCTTTTGCGATGTAAAGAATCACATATTTCATGCGATTTAGCTTTGATTTAAGTTTTTTTTGGTCGATCTGGATCATTTTAATACTCTCTTGACATTTAAGGCATTGGAATTGCAGCTATTAAATGCAAATTTTACGTTTCATTGATTAAAATCTGATTTTGCATTACCGTTTGCTGGTATTTATATTAGTTTTCTTTTTCTCCTGGACGGGCTTGAAGGCCCAGCGGGACAGTATCTCTATATTGAAAAACCAATCCAGACTTGCTGATACCACCCAGATCAGAAAGACCACAGGTCTAGGTATTGACACTATTCCTCAGATCAGCATAAAAAAAGCTTTTGATACAATTCCATCAAGAAAGACTGTCAAAATTTCTGAAACAGGTCTTGAGGACCGTGTAAAATTTGGAGCAGTTGATACCCAGTGGATTGACAAGAAAACGCAGACTGTTTATTTAAAAGGTAAAGCCTATGTCAATTATCAGGATAAATCCATCAAGGCAGATTACATTGAGCTGCAGCTCCAGAAAAAATTAGCTGAGGCTCGGCGATTGCCGGACATGCCGGGCTCTGAGAAAGCCATATTTACAGATGGCGGAAACGAATATGCCTACAATGCCCTGAAGTATAATTTCGAAACTGAGAAGGGACTCGTGATGGATGCCGTTATGAAAGAAGGGGAGTTTATCATCCACGGAGCACGGACCAAATATCTGAAAGATAGCACGGATAACAGGAAAGGAGCCATTATTAATAACGCCAATGGCCTTGTGACTACGTGTCAGCATGATGAACCACATTTTGGTATACGTGCCAAAAAGATGAAGCTGGTATCGGACCGGTTGGCTGTATTTGGACCATCGAATCTTGAGTTGGGAGGAGTTCCGACACCGGTGATCATACCTTTCGGTTTTTACCCCCTGGTTGAAGGAAAAAGTTCGGGCTTCATATTCCCTCAGGATTACCAGTTCAATTCGCGCTCATTGGGCTTTGGCCTCCTCGGCTTTGGATGGTATTTTCCGATCAGTGATTATGTGCATATCAAACTTACGGCTGACCTGTATACGAGAGGAACACATGCCATCTATGCGAATACAAGCTACAGGAAGAGATACAAATACCAGGGGACCATCAGGTTGAGTTACAATGATCGGCGGACAGATGGCGTACAAACCATTATTCTGAATGGAGAGGAAAGACAACAGGCAACAGTTATTTCGGATAAAGGATATTCAATCAGTATTGACCATCGCCAGGACAGCAAGGCGCATCCCTTTATAGATGTGGGTGGTCGAATAAATATTGTCGGTAATAATAATCAGAATAGGAACTTTAACGATGCCCGTTCAGTATTGACAAATACTTACACCTCTAACTTTTACTACCGTCATAAGATGCCGGGCACGCCATTTTCATTTAATATGGGTCTGAATCATAATCAAAACACGCAGACCGGTGTTGTTAACATCACGCTCCCGGATATCCAGCTGAATATGAACACCATTTATCCCTTCGAAAGAAAAAACAGGGGATCCAATAAGCAAAAATGGTATGAGAAGATTTCATTTGATTATGATCTTAAACTCAAAAGCTTTGTGCAAGCCACAGACTCAACCTTGTTTACCCAGGAAATGTATGATGATATAAAGACGGGAATGAATCATGCGATGGTAACTGGTTTTTCAACGCGGCTTTTCAAATATTTCAATTTTGTTCCCAGGGCCAATTATGAGGAAACATGGGTGCTCAATACCATTGATAAGAGACTTGAACAAACATCAAGTTTTCAGGATTCTTTGGTTACCGACGTCGTAGGAGGTTTTGACAGTTTCAGGAAGTACAGTGCCGGGCTTAGTGTCAATACGCAGATTTTTGGTACGGCCGAATTTAGGAAAGGGTGGCTAAGAGGAATCCGTCATACAATGAAACCTGAAATTGGCTACAGCTATGCCCCGGATACCCGAAGCACCTACAGGGATACCGTTTACTATAGTGATAATGAACTTTCTCCGGAAATTTATACCCGATTCGATGATGGCCCATTCAGCAGTCCTAACTTTACGGAGCTCCAATCCCAGATGAATTTCAGGCTTAATAATATCATTGAGCTGAAACACTGGTCAAGGAAGGATTCAACAACCAAGAAGTTCAAGATTTTCGACAATATAACGGTATCGGGCAACTATAATTTCGCAAGAGACTCTCTAAAGTGGAGCAGGATTTCTGTGAATTCCACTTCCAGATTCTTTAATGGAATGACTACTGTCATCAGCAGTTGGTCTTTTGATCCTTATATAGAAGTCAATAACCGTATAGTTAACAAAACAGTATGGTCAGAAAACGGCGCGCCACTCAGAATGGAATCAGGACAGGTAAGGCTAAGTAATCGAATAACCCTTAAAAAGATTTTGAAGTTATTCGAAGGATCCAAAGATGAGCAACCCAGCGATCCGCAATTGGATACATCCAATGATGATATTGAACGTACAGTAGCTACCGGACCTCCGGATATAAGCAGCACCAGGCCGGGAGAAGGGCAGGAGGAAGATAAAAAGCAGCTCAGCTTCAGGGATATACTGGAAAACATCAGTATTGATCACAATTTGCTCTACAGTTTTACGGCCGATGATGGCGAAATAACTTCTGAATTACGGACACATGCTATCAGCTTCACCGGGCGAATACCTCTAACAGAGAACTGGAATATCAATATTGGAAACCTGGGCTATGATTTTGTGAATAAAGGATTGAGCTATACGGCCATTACTTTTTCACGCAAACTCCATTGCTGGGATATGAATTTCAGCTGGTACCCTAATCGTGACACCTACAGCTTTTCTATCGGTGTGAGCTCCAATGTGCTTAGTTTCCTCAAGTACAATTATGGCCAGAATAATATCGACGGCTTGATTGGCCGTTTTTAATAGAGCTTGGATCCTTTTGCTGCCCACCAGGGATGAATATCAATTTTAAGAATACCGGCTTTCACGGCAGGATCGCTGTCAGCATAAGAACGTGCTTCTTCCATTGATTTTGCACTGTAGATCACTATGCCACGCAAGTCGGTATCATCACCAAAGGGTCCAGCAATACAAATTTTATCCTGCTCGGCCAGATGTGACATATGATCAAGGTGAGCTTGCTGTATGCGCATCCGCTCTTCATCATCGACACTTGTTTTATCTCCTCTCTTCAGGAAGGCCATGTAATACTTCTTCATGGTATAGGTGGTGTCACCGTCCTGGTACATGAAAATTTCAAATCCTTCGTCGTCGTATTGTGTGTCCTGACCTTGCAGGTCTACTGCCATGAAAAAGCTGAATATCAGCTTGAAAAGAAGGTATGCAGGAATGGTATTTGCGCTCATTGAAAAAAAGCTATTTTCTTATTGAATAAATACTATCTTTGCACCTGCTAAAATACGATTTCAGTAATCCTTTTTGGTAAAAACTAATAAAATGGCGACATACTTAACAAAAGAGAAAAAAGAAGAAATTTTTAAGGAATACGGAGGTAACTCAAAAAACTCCGGTTCTATTGAGGGTCAAATCGCGCTTTTCACCTTCAGAATTGCAGGTTTGACAGACCACCTCAAGGGAAACAAAAAAGATCACTCATCACGACGAGCTCTATTGACCCTAGTTGGTAAGAGAAAAAGGTTGTTGACATACCTTGCTCACAAAGACATCAGCAGATACAGGGAAATCATAGATAAACTACAGATCAGAAAGTCTTCTGTGTCCGGAGCAATTCAGTTTTAGAGTATCTGATGAAGGGAGATGTCTTTTGCATCTCTTACACATATTAAAACATAATAACAAATGGGTTCAAAGACACCTATTAGCACATCTTTTAATTTACCTAATGGTGAAGAAGTTGTACTAGAAACAGGAAAGTTGGCCACTCAGGCTCACGGTTCCTGTGTAGTAAAAATTGGAGACACAATGTTGTTCTGTTCTGTGGTTTCCGCCAAGGAAGCACGAGAAGGACAACCATTCTTTCCTCTATCAGTTGATTATCAGGAAAAATTTGCAGCTGCAGGTAGAATACCTGGTAACTTTTTTAAGAGAGAAACGCGATTATCCGATTATGAAGTTTTGACTTCACGATTGGTAGATCGTGCCATCAGGCCACTATTCCCTGATGGTTATATGAATGATACACAAGTTATCATAAACCTTATTTCAGGTGAGGAAGACAGATTACCGGATGCTTACACTGCATTAGCTGCATCTACAGCTCTTTCCGTTTCAGACATTCCATGGGCTGGTCCTATATCTGAAGTGCGTGTTGCCAAGATTAATGGCGAATATGTCATTAACCCGGCAAAATCGCTTATGGCAGAGGCTACTTTGGAAATAGTTGTAGCGGCTACCATGGAAAATGTTATGATGGTTGAAGGCGAGGCCAA
>RFSX01000051.1 GCA_009923745.1 Chitinophagia bacterium | reverse complement strand
CCTGTGCCTGTGCCGAATAAAGTCCCAAAAAAAAGAATAGCGTAAAATAGTATTTCATCAGTATTGATTTATTGTGTGGTCTTAAGTCTTTATAATTGCTCTAAGCACTATTTAGCCTTAAAAGTTCAAATAAGTAAATCTATCGTCGATACATTTGCTTTGTATAACCATAAGCAAGAGCACCTCGTCTATAATTGCCTCGCATAAGGAATGACTGTATAGGCTTTTTCGTTATTTCGTTGTAGTCTGGAGAAATAAATTGATCATCTTTGATCCAGATTCAACTAAATATAAATTATGTCGATACTTTCACTTCGTAATGTAACAAAACAATACAGCAATCATACAGCTGTTGACCGAATCAGCTTTGAAGTAGAAAAGCAGAAGATCTTTGGCCTCCTGGGTCCAAATGGTGCCGGTAAAACCTCGTTGATTCGAATAATTACATCAATAACTGGAGCAGATTCCGGTGAAGTATATATAGATGGGGAGAGGCTCAACAGTCTCCACCCACATGTCATTGGTTACATGCCTGAAGAAAGAGGCTTGTATAAAAAGATGAAGGTGGGAGAACAGCTGCTTTACCTGTCACAGCTTAAAGGCTTGAGTACTTCAGAAGCCAAGTCCAAAATCAAATTCTGGCTTGAAAAATTTGATATAAAAGACTGGTGGGGAAAGAAGATTGAAGAGCTCTCCAAAGGCATGCAGCAAAAGATTCAATTCATTGCTACTGTGGTTCATGAGCCCAAACTTATTATCCTTGACGAACCTTTTTCTGGACTCGATCCTATAAATACTAACCTGATTAAATCCGAAATTAAAGAACTCCGTGAGAAAGGGATGAGCATCATCTTTTCTACCCACAGAATGGAACAGGTAGAAGAAATCTGTGAAGACATTGTTCTGATCAACAATGGTAAAAACATTCTCGAAGGCACCGTAAATGATATCAAGGAGAGTTTCAAAGAAAATAAATACCGCATTGATTTTGACGGACCAGCACCTGACCTTGGAGATTACCGGATTGTCGATAAAAGCAAAAACTCAGCAACCATACAGTTACGGCCTACTGAAGATGCCAACGAACTGATACGCTATGCCGTCAGGACAGGTGCACACATTAGAGGATTCAACGAACTTCTTCCAAGCCTCAATGAAATATTCATAAAAAAGGTAGAAGGCAGATTTGAAAACACAAACGCTTAAACAATGAACAAACTCTGGTTGATAATAAAAAGAGAATATCTCGTTAGGGTTAAAAAGAAAAGTTTCATCATAACCACTTTGCTCACACCACTGGGCATTGGATTGCTGGTGGTTTTATCAGCCTACCTGACAGCCAAGGGAGGACAGGCCAGCAAAAAAGTTCTGGTTAAAGATGACTCTGGTGTGTTTAGCGAAGCTAAAATAGAATCGAAGCTATACACCTATGATTTCAGCAAAGACCCTCTTGAAAAACTTAAAGAAGACTATAAAACCCAGACCTACGATTTGCTTGTCTATATACCTCCATTTGAGGACTTGACAAAAACAAAACACAGCGTAGAATATTACAGCCAGGAAAAGCTAAGCATAGCTACGATTGAATCCATTGAAACTAAAATCGGGTCTGCGTTCAAGGAATACAAGATTACACAGTCCGGCATAGACAGGAACATTTATGACAGTTTTAGAATGGATATCGATCTGGAAAATGGCGCAGCCGGCAAAGAAGAAATGGCAGAAGGCAAATCCTCATCGGAAGATACCTCTACCAAGCTTTCGATCCTTATTGGAACCTTACTGGGAGGCCTGATGGGATTTATCATGTATATGGTCATCTTTATCTATGGCAGTATGGTTATGCGTAGCGTTATGGAAGAAAAGATCAATCGTATTGTAGAAGTCATCATTTCTTCTGTAAAGCCAACTCAATTGATGATGGGCAAAGTGCTTGGCGTTGGCGGCGTAGGACTCACTCAATTGGCTATGTGGCTCATACTCATCCCAATGGTTATTATGGGTACCGGCTTACTCGTAGGTGGTGGCATTGACCCTGCTCAAATCCAGGAGATGAGCAACCAGGCCAATGTCAATGCAGAAGAACTGAATAAATTCGAATTTGGGAATGTTTTGCGGGAGTTGGGCAATATGAACTGGGGCCTTATCATCCCGGTATTTATCTTATTCTTCTTTGGTGGATACTTTATCTATTCTTCACTCTTTGCCGCGGTTGGTTCCGCTATGGGTGACGATATGGGAGAAGGGCAACAGCTCATGCTTCCTATTATGCTTCCTGTCATTCTTGGTTTTATCATGTTGCAGGGAACGCTTCAGAACCCTAATGGGGGGATGGCCGTTTTTGGCTCGCTGTTTCCGCTTACATCGCCTATTATCATGCCGTCAAGACTTGCATTCGACCCGCCTCTATGGCAGGTAGGGCTTTCAATCATCCTGCTGGTTTTGTCCTGCTGGTTTTTCGCGTGGCTTGCTGGCAGGATATACCGAGTAGGTATCCTTATGTACGGTAAAAAAATTACCTTTAAGGAATTGGGTAAATGGATAATGTATAAAGGATAAGTTGGAGTTTCGCCTCTATTCCATATCAGTAAAGGGTATTTTCTTTCCGAAATATACCATCGAATCGGAAGGGGATCTGATCTATACGGTTAAGAGAAAAGGGGTGACCCTCATGAGTGGCCTGGGTTTCTATGATGAAATGGGCAATGAGCTCATGACCCTTAAAAGAAAATTTGCCCTTTTCAAAATCCAATTCGAATTAACCCGGGGGAACATTCACCACGCCATGATCGAGCTTGATCGGAAAAATCTAAAGCACAACTACATTGTAGATTCGCCTTACCGCTATTACTTTGTAGATGGTAATCTCTGGATGACAGAATTTACCGTTACCGAAGACAATGATAATGAGGTAGCTAAAATTTCACGCAAACGCAGAAAAAAGAAAAACAGGTATGGCATTGCCATGACCGAAAAGGCAGATGCAGACCTTGTCCTGTCATTGTGTATTGCTATAGAGCTGACACGTCGAATAAAAAGAGCCCAGCGCAGCGGGGGTTGATCAGGATTCAAATACTATCGTAATCTTATCTGTTTTTGGACGTGACTGACATGTAAGTACGAAACCATCCTTGATTTCATCATCATCGAGGGCGAAGCACACATCCATCGCCACTTCCCCTTCTGTTACCTTTCCGGCGCAGGTAGAACAAGCTCCACTGGTACATGAGTATGGCGCATCTTTGCCAGCATCCAATACGGCTTCGAGGACCGTTTTATCAGAAGGTACTTCCACTTCAAATGTTTCTCCATTCAAGGTAACCGTGGCCACACAATGCTCTGACACATCCCCAGCTGGGACTGCAGATTCCATATCGGCAGAATTGAAATATTCCTTGTGGATATTGTGCGAGTCGATGCCCCTGTTGAGAAGGTACTGCTCTGTCATCTGTATCAGTGCCCCCGGTCCGCATAAGTAGTAATGGGCTTCAGAGCCTACCGGTGGATTATCATCGAGGTAAACCTGAAGACGACCGGCATCCAGTCTTCCTTGCCAACCATCCCAGATGATTTTCTTCTTTCCAAGTAAACCACCGAGGCCAGATGATTTTGTCTTATGTGGCTGTGATAGAATATGTCTTACAGAAAACTGCCCTTTATATTTTTGCTCCATCTGTTCTAATTCATCTTTAAAGATGATGGAGCTTTCATTCCTGTTGCAGTATAAAAGTGAAGCCCTGCTCTTTGGTTCTTTTTCCAAAACCGTCTTGATCATAGCCATCACAGGTGTAATCCCCGAACCTCCAGCTATAAAAAAATGATCACGAAGCTTGTCGTCGGCAGGCTCAAGAACGAAATGACCTTCAGGAAGCATCACTTCAAGAGAATCGCCTTCATTAATATTATCTATGAGATAGTTTGAAACCAGTCCTCCTTTCAATCTCTTTACAGTGCATCCAAAAGCATTTTCAAATGGAGCCGTGAATATAGAATACGCCCGCCGCTCCTCTTTTCCATTAATTGTTATTTTAAGCGTAAGATATTGACCTGCATTATAGCTGTAATGATCCTTAATATCAGCAGGTAAATCGAAGAGGAATGAGGCACTGTCATCTGTTTCCATTATTTTCCTGCTTACTCTCAAACTGTTAAACGCGCTCATAGCACTGGTTTTGAATCTTAAAAAATCGAGGGCAAAAGTAAGTTTTAATACATATTCTTACTTAACAAATTTTTGCGCCCAAGGTTTTGAATTGTTAAGTATCATTAAGCATGTCAACCTACCGGATCTAATACGGGCCTGATTATCAGGTATCTTAGTTTCAATTAATTAAATGAAAGCTTGTGCTGTAGTTACGCTGATGCTGACAAAAACTACAATACAAGGAAGATCTTTTTTAACTAAGCCCTGGGACGAAGCCGCTAAACTTTTGATGTAAGCGAATAATGAATTCAAACTGCCCCGAAGATAACGTGGTATCCCCACTTGCTTTCAAGATATCAAGATAGCAATCCGAAAACATCTCATTGGATACCCCCTGAAAAACGGTATAGAGCCCGAGATTATTACTTCAATAGAGACGCTCAATCCATGCAAATCTCAAAACAGCAAGTTTAGGAAGCCTGTAAAAACCTCGAACAAGGTGATGCAGTACTGTAAGAATGTCAAGCGGCTTGTACGGCTGTGGCAAATGTGCCAAAGATGCTCCCACAAATTTCATTTCAATAAACAATAAGTTGCCGGTCATAGATTATGACAACTACATCAATACACATGAACCCATGGAAAAATACCCTACTGAAGCCATAATCTGAGGTAATGAAAATGGGGAGTTTATAAGAGGAAGGGAATAGAAAAAAGATAATCAGGAAATCTGATCGACAGAGCGGGTATTCATAAGATTAGATGCTATACCCATACGAAAAAAGGACCTCCACAAATGAAGGTCCTTTTTCTTTTATTGTAATGAGCCTTTACTTGGCAACATGGTGTTTCTTGATTTCTTCTTCGAGTTCGTATTCATCACCAGGGCTGTAACCGGAATGCGTATATACGATTTCGCCTTTTCCGTCAAGCAAGAAAGTTTGTGGTATCGTCTGGAAATTAAGTGCTTTCTGGAGCTCTCGTTTTACATCTGCCAGAATGGTGTATTCCCAGCCTTTTGTTTCTACCAGTGCCGGAACCTTTGCGAGGGAACGCGCATCATCAATAGTGATTGCCAATAATTCAACATCGTATTCGTCTTGCCACTCTTCATAAAAATCAGAAACGGCGTCCAATTCTCTTTTACACGGACTGCACCAAGTTGCCCAAAAGCTGACGATGGTAATCTTATCCTTTCCTATATAGTCTTTTATGTTCACAGTCTTTCCGTCAAGAGTCTTAAGGTCAACACTTGGGATTGTACTGCTGGGTCCTGTGAAAGCGCAAACGACAACAGCGATTGCAAGAACAAATAATAATTTTATTGAAAACTTCATTGATGGTAATTTAAATATTAAGTCAATTTATGGTTTCCCGCAAATGTAGTAAAGAAAATCGGTTCATGTTAACTCTTTCTTAACCGCAAAACCGTCAATATCAAGACTTTATAGCCTAATGTGCTTCCAACCAATTTAGACCTGTACCCACCTCTACCAGGATAGGAACTGAAATTCCGGGTAGCGCATCCTTCATATTATCAATAATGAGATTTCTTAATTCCTCAAGCTCAGGTTTATATACATCAAATACCAATTCATCATGCACCTGCATAATCATTTTGGTTTTGAAAGGCTTCTCTGCCAGCAATTTATGAATCCGAATCATCGCCAGTTTTATCATATCCGCAGCGGAGCCCTGGATAGGTGTATTGATAGCCATTCGTTCCGCATTGGAGCGAGCCAGTCCATTGCGCGAATTGATATCCCTGAGTATACGCTTACGTCCCCCAAGGGTTTTGACATACCCATGTTCACGGGCAAAATCAACGGTATCATTCATATAGGCTTTAAGGCCTTTAAACTGTTCGAAGTAATTATCAATCAACGCCTTGGCGTCTGCCCTCCTGATATTGAGTTGCCTGGACAGGTTAGTTGCACCAGCGCCATATATGATTGAAAAATTCACTGTCTTGGCATTCCTTCTCTGCTCGGGAGTCACTTCATCGAATTCCACCTTGTATACTTTTGCTGCGGTAGCGCGGTGAAAATCCCTGCCTTCATGAAAGGCTTCCAGCATGAAGTCATCGCCTGATATCTCTGCGATCAGGCGCAATTCAATCTGTGAATAATCCGCAGCCAGCAATATATGATCCTCATCTCTGGGTATGAAGGCTTTCCGTATTTCTCGTCCTGCCTCATCCTTTATCGGGATGTTTTGCAAGTTTGGATTTTCAGAACTCAGCCTGCCGGTAGCCGCTCTTGCCTGGTTGAAATTACTGTGTACCCTTCCCGTCTTTGGGTTTATCATTAAAGGGAGGGCATCGACGTAGGTAGATTTCAGCTTGCTGTATTTTCTGTACTCAAGAATTTTGTTGACGATATCATGTTCTGAAGCCAGCTCATTAAGTTTTTCAACATCTGTTGAGTACTGCCCCGAATTTGTCTTCCGCCATCGATAAGGAATTTTTAATTTATCAAAGAGGACCTCACCCACCTGTTTGGGGCTGGCAATATTGAATCTTACCCCAGCCACTTCATAGATGGCTTTCTCTTCATCAAGAATCAGGGTTTCCAGTTTTTTGGAATAGCCATTCAGAAAATCACCATCAATCCGAACACCCTCATATTCCATTTGGGCAAGCACATTAATGAGAGGGGTCTCAATGGTATGAAACAAATCCTCCAGTTCCGTCACTTTGAGTTGGGTCTGCAATTCAGAAAATACCTGAAGCGTCACATCAGCATCTTCCGCCGCGTAATCCGATACCTTTTGGGGATCCACGTCCCTCATGCTCAACTGGTTCTTACCGCGCTTACCGATCAGATTCTCAATCGGGACCATTTTATAATTTAGCAGCGACTCAGAAATATAGTCCAGCTTATGCCTCAGGTCTGGCTCCAGCAAATAATGGGCAATCATCGTATCGAAAAAATTCCCCTTTACATCAACGCCGTACCATTTCATCATAAGAATATCGTATTTGATGTTCTGCCCGATCTTAAGTATAGACTCATTTTCAAGTATATCCTTGAATATAGCCACCACCTCCAGGGCCTGCTCCTTGTTTTCAGGCACTGGCACATAATAGCCCTTATGGTGTTCGTACGAAAAAGACATACCTACCAGTTCAGCCTGGTTGGCATCGATACCGGTAGTCTCTGTGTCAAAACTAAATAGGGTCTGAGTCGACAAGGTCTCAGCCAATGCCTGCATATCCGTCCTCGAATCAACAAAGCTGTAATCATGCTCGGTGTTCTCGATATTTTGTTCACCAATGGCATAATCATCTGTGCCTGCAGACGGCTTTGCATCTTCCTTGGCTTCGGAAGATCCAAACAAATCTCCCTGAACCAGTTCAGGACTCCCCAATATACTGTCGGCCAATGTTCGGAATTCAAGTTCCTTGAACAATTCAGTCAACGCTTCCCTGTTGTAAGGTTCAACAATATACCTGTCCGCATTGAACTCAATGGGCGCATCTGTTTTTATTGTTGCCAGCCATTTTGACTTTTTGCCCTGTTCTGCAAAATTGAAAACGTTCTCTTTCTGCTTGCCTTTCAGCTTGTCGATGTTGTCGAGTACTCCTTCAAGAGAGCCAAATTGCTTGAGCAATTTAACCGCTGTCTTAGCACCTATGCCAGGGATGCCTGGAATATTATCCACTGAATCTCCCTGCATGCCAAGCACATCAATGACCTGGTCTACCCGTTCGATATCCCATTTTTCGAGTACTTCTTCAACACCCAAAATATCGACACCATTTCCCTGCCGGGATGGTTTATAAATCTTGATCTTGTCTGAAACGAGCTGAGCAAAATCCTTGTCAGGAGTCACCATATATACTTCGAAACCTTGCTTCTCAGCCTGCTTTGAAACCGTACCAATTACATCATCCGCTTCATAACTAGGAACAGACATAATGGGGATATTGAAAGCCTCTACAATCTTTTGGATGTATGGTAGAGCTATCTGGATGTCTTCCGGCTGCGCCTCTCTATTGGCCTTATACTCTGGATAATCATTGTGTCGAAAGGTAGGCCCTGGAGGATCAAAAGCTACGGCCACATGGCTGGCCCCCTGGTTCTTGAGTACATCCCATAAAAATCGGACAAAACCTGTAATCGCGGAGGTGTTGATGCCTTTGGAGTTGATTAAAGGCCTGTTGATAAAAGCATAATGTGCCCTGTACACCAGGGCGTGACCGTCTAGTAAAAAAAGTTTCTTTTTTGTCATGGAATAAAAGTATTGAATAAATGAGTACTGAGTACAAAGTACTAAGTACTAATATCCCCGAGATGCTCTGGTTCACAGGATGATAATAAATGCATCAAAAAAAGCCACTAAAGCACTAATTAACACTATAGTCTACTAAATAAAAGTCATCATTTAAAAACCATTGGTGAGTATACGTGAATTCGTGGCAGATGAAAATGCCTGAATCTATAAGTGAGCACGTCAAGATTATTGAATTATTGCATTAAAAAAAGGCCCCACATAATGTGAGACCTTCTATTTCCCTTGTATAGTACTGTCTTTTTACTTTGTACTATTTACTTTGTACTTAGAATCCATAAGTTAAACCAAAGTTGGTATAGCTCTGTGTGTCAACAGCTTCGAATTCAGCATTTCTTAGTCCAAAGCCAAAACCTACCCCGATGCCTTTCCAGATTGAAAAGGAAATGCTGTTCAACCAAGTGTATTCAAACAAAGTCGGATCATTGCTTGAATAAGGCATGTAAGTCATCAAAGTGGATGTATAGCTAAAATCTTTACCAGCTATGCTGAAAGTCTGATTGTAATCAATTCTGATTTTACTGCCTAAGCCCCCTTTGCTGTCTACGCCATCAACACCTGAAAATGCGAGATGATAATCGAATGGATGAGCAACAATGCTCAGGTTAGCTGCAGGTAGCCAGGTTATACCGGCACCAATATCCAAAACGCCAGGGCTCAGGAAATTTTCAACCGATGTATTGACATCCACCATTGCAGAAACAGCCAAATTATCGCTCAACTTATATCCATACAAAGACTGCAGGTTGAATATATCGACGGTACCCTTATCGAATAGCCCGTCATCTTCTGCGGCCATATCGCCATCAGAAAGATCCACATCTTGCCATGCTTTCGTTAAAACGACTTTGTTATTCCAAAAGTACTTCTTACCCTGACTGTTGGCAAAAGCTGTAATGCCAATGTTCAAGGCTGAAGAAGAAGCATCAGGATTCGGGTTGGCAACCCAGCCATTAGAGTTGTTCAAAGCTAAACCAATCAGACCATTAAGTCCTTTCTGCCAGCCGGACTCTATGTCAAGCTTTTTCTGGATTTCCGAGATTTCAGATTTTGCAGCATCAATCTGCGCCTGCAAATCATCCACAAGAGCTTGCTTTTCTGATTGCATAGCTTTAAGTTCTTCAACTGTTTGTGCCTGCACATTTAAGGCGACAAGGCAAAGTGTAAAAAGCGGAAGGAGTGTTTTCATGATCGTCTATTTTTAATTCTTTAATCTTGGTTTTAC
>RFSX01000006.1 GCA_009923745.1 Chitinophagia bacterium | reverse complement strand
AATGTATCCAGGGTAGAACGTGCCATCACAATATAATCGCCTGTTTGAAGACCGTTAAATGTGCTGTTATTTGTCCAGCTTATTCCTCCGTCAATAGAATACTCAAAATTGTTGTTTCCTCCGTTAATCTCAATCAATCCATCGTCAGCATAACAATCACTCAAGTCTTGTTTGGTAACCGTCAGCAAATCGGCCCGTATCAATTGAAATTCTAGCTCTATGGGGTTGTAGCATGCAGTATCCTCAGGCAGGAAATAATTGCTAAACTCCTGCGTACTTATATTCTGAAAGTCAAGCAAGCTTGTACTCCACTCTCCTGCAATGCCATTATCAGCAGTGGAAGGAAATTCTAAAGTAGCTAATTCAGAGCAAATAATTGAGTCTAATGAAAAGGCAGGGTCTATTTTTTCATCTAAAACGAATTCAACTTCATAATCCAAAAGGCATAAGGAATCTTTTGCATCAGGGGTGAATATACTTCTTATCGTATTCGTTGGAATAGCCGAAGGGTCGATTTCCGGGATACTCCATTGGCCCGTAAATCCCTCATTTGAAATAAGCGGAAGAGTGATAGCAGGCTGGCTTTCACAAAGTCCGGTTATCAGATTAAAACTTGGTGTTTGCTCTTCAACTATTTCAAAACTGTACTGAAAGTCACTGTAGCAAAAGCCCATGTCCGGGAGAAAACTCCTGGTATATGTCCCGGGGTCAAGACTATCCGTTTCAATTAGATTATCATCCCAGCTTCCGGGAATAGCATTCATAGTGGAGATGTTCGGTAGCACAAAGACACCAGAGTTCTGGCAATATCTTCCAGGTAATTCGATTGTTGTCTCGACGACAGGCTTTAGCTGGATTATTATTTCTGTTTCACTGAGGCAAACAGATTGACCAGTATTGGGTGTCCAGACAGAGCGGACAAAATCTGAACTTATTGTGTCCAAAAGAAAGGCGGGCGGATCCCAGGTCCCCGAGTATCCTTCATTGCTGAGAGTATCCAATTCATAATAGCCTATTCTTCTGCATAATGTATCTGCAATGGGAAAACTGATCTCAAGCTTGTCCGTGATTTCATAAGTATGCTCATATTCGAAGTAGCAATCCTCAATTTCTTCAGGTGTAAAAACAACAGATCTTACAACACCAGCTATGTCGGTATATATGGTGTCTTCATCCCAGCGTCCCTGGATGCCTTCAAGGGAAGCAGACGGTAAACCATAGTCATCTTGTTGAACACAGAAACTCGTTGGAATATTGAAACTCAGACTATCGGCATTACGGATTTCAAAATTGTATTCAAAGGGTAACGCACAATGTATATCCAGGTCAGGGAAAAAGTAGAAGGTATAAAAATCGGGCGTCAGATTTTCCGGTGATATAAAGGTGATTTCCCAAAGTCCTGTATATCCCTCGAGACTGTTGACCGGTAAATCATATTCTTTTGGATCCAGTTGGCAAAAGGCCTCTTTCAGATCAAAAGTTGTTGGCCCGGAGGCTTCGATTTCTACAAAATACGATTGTGACTCCAGGCAATTATCCTGCTCAGGGTCAAGGGTGAAAATGTATTCCTGGATGGTGCCACCCAGGGATCCAAAGTCAAAGTCACCTGACCAGCTTCCTGTGTAGCCGTCATCTGATACTTCTGGCAATAGGAAATCTTCAAAGAGGTCACAAATTCTAATTTCAAATTCTGGAATTATATAGGGCGTTACATCTATGATGACTTCTTCTTCTCGAGTACACACGTCATCCGTGACGGATAATGTAAATATGTATCTCTCGCCATCAAATTCGCCATTAAGGGGCACTTCAAAGATTGGATTTAAAGCAAATCTGTCATCTAGAAAGTCGAGGCCATCATCAGGCTGGCATGTCCACTCAACAGACACAGTGCCTGTCTCTTCAGAAAATTCTGCATCCAGTTGTATGGATTCGCCTGGGCATATATCATAAGAGTTATCGGCTTCAACAACGAGGTCACAACAGGTTTCGAATTCTTCGCAGATTCCGGAATCGATTACGATCAAGCCGGCGTCATCTGATTCGATGGTTAGAAAAATCTCGACACTGGTACTGGTGGCACCATAACATATTTCAGCCAGCTCCCAATCATCGGCACCTGAGAAGGAATACTCAAAGCCATCGATAATCATGAGCAGATCGCCACCACCGTAACCTAGAAGACCGCATTGAGCATACGCTTCAGTCCAGTAAAAGCCAATATTATAAACCGTGCCTGGAGTTAGGCCCGTAACTTCAACAGATACGCCCTCCACATTGGTTGGACTGCCATCCAGGATGATCATGTTGCCGCCACTAGGCGATGTGCCAACGCCTGAAAGAGCACATGCGACCCAATTTGTTCCGTTAACCACATCTGGGGTAAGCAGCCATATATCCCATCCCGGAGGGGCGCAACCTGTGCAGGTGCCACCACCGATATCAGGTATTTCCATACAGTTATTCTGTGCCGTCAATGAATTCATCGACACGCCTAAAACCAAAGAAATTAAAAGGGAGAAGGTCTGCTGCTTCAAAGCGTACTCAACTTAGACAATAAATGTATTGATATTCTTGCGTTTAATCACAGCAATCGGCCTTAATCTTCTGAAAATCAGACAAATGGTCTGAATGGTACATATGTTAAGTCTTGAATATGAATAACTAGAATATCTTGATAAAAGGTCTTAAAAATTGTAAACTAGCAGTCAATTCATGTCCTATTTATCTAATTCACGTCTAACTGATATACAGGCAGATTAGCTTTAGCAGTTCTTATTGTTGAAGAAGAACTGCTCAATATTAATGGTTTTATGATAAGTGATTGGATACGTTCAATGGGCTTTGCCTTTTTTAAATGGGAATGAATCTTTACAATCTTCTTTTCAGTAAATTCTTGTGATCAAGTTTAGAAAGCTCTTCTTTTTTATTCAGAAAGCTTGCTCAGCACACTGTACCGCAACAAGAATTCCAAGCCAAGAGTTATAAATGCAAGAAGTAAGAAAAACCGATATTCTTCCGAATATCTTTTGTACACGTTTAATTGGATTTCTGTTTTTTCAAGCTTATCTATTTCTGCATAGACGCGCTGGAGACCTGCTTCATCTGTTGCCCTGAAGTATTTGCCTCCTGTAAGCTGAGATAACTCCGTCAAAAGTTCCTCGTCAATTTCCACGCGTGATAAACCAAATATATATCTCCCATCACTCCGTCTGCTGATAGGGGATATTGCTTCTCCCATTGAGCCTATACCAATAGTATATACCCGGATATTTAACTCACGAGCTATTTGGGCGGCCGTCATAGGCTTAATATAACCTGCATTATTTACACCGTCAGTGAGTAGAATGACGACCTTGCTTTCCGAATCACTTTCTTTTAGACGGTTTACTGCGGAAGCCAGACCCATGCCGATAGCTGTTCCATCTTCCAGCATACCTGACTCCAATGATCCCAGGAATTCTTTTACAATCCTGTGATCTGTAGTCAAAGGGCTCTGTGTAAAACTTTCTCCAGCGAATACTACCAGTCCTATCCTGTCATAGGGTCTCTTATCAATAAAGTTTTTAGCAGTCTCCTTACTCACTGTCAATCGATCCGGCTCAAAATCACGGGCAAGCATACTGCTTGATAAATCCATAACCATGATTATATCAATTCCTTCCGCACGTACTTCTTCTTCTTTCAGAACTTGTCGCGGTCTAGCGAGCGCAATGATTAAGGCGATCAGCCCCAGGTATCTTAAAACCGGCAGATAGGTTCTCAAACGGCTTCGTAAAGCGGGCTTAGCTGAAAACTGATCAATATGGGGCAATGTAAGTTTGGGCTTACCAGCCATGCGCGTCCAATACCATACAAACGGCAAAAAGAGCATCAAAGCCAGAAACCAGGGATGGAGAAACTCAAATCCTGAATTCATAAGTTTTTGATTTTGAATTCAGATAATTTTTTAAGATACCCTTCGTATTCTTTTCTGATGAGTAGTTCTTCTTCAGCGGTCATCTGCGTTTTAGTATGCCTGACAAATTCAAAAGCTTTGCTTAGGAATTGCTGGTGGATATCTTCAGGGGGTTCCGCCTTCGCAAACTTGATCAAGTCTGCAATCTGCAATACATGCTTGAGTTCTTCAAGTAGAGAAGTTCCTAGTTCAGCTTCTGTCTTGAGTTGATTCAGAATTTCATCGCTGGTGGATTCAAGGGCGGGTAGATTGTATCTTGCTTCTATGTATTCTCTTATGATATAGGTCAGCTCAGACTGAAACTCTTTTATATTTCCTTTCTGCCAGAGCTTCTTGTTGTCCAGGGCATTGAGTTTATCCAGCGCTGTAAGGTGTGCAGGCAGGCTGACTTCTTCAGGCAATTCTGTTTGTACAACTTTTTTTCTGAAACGTATTATCCAGAAAAGCAAGGCAATGGCCAAGATCGCGAGTAAGGTATAGCCAAGCCATAGGTAGTCTGTAATATTTTTGTTTTCTCGAATGATATCTTTTATCGGAAGAATCAAACTGGATGTATCCGGGTTAACAACATTGGGGGGGATGCTGACAAAAAGAAATGGGTATTCCAAGAGATCAACTCTCAAGGATGCGTCACCGGACTTAATTATAGGATGAGGAATATTCAGGATTCCTGTGTCCCAAACCCTGGCTTTGAGAGTATCCTTATATGCATAAAGCCCTTGTTCAAATTTGAAGTTTAAGGGTTGATTATTGTCAAAATTATCTGTTACAAATTCTATTTCAGCATAGTCTGGAGCAACATCAGATACGCTCTCATCACTGATGATTTGTATGCTGTCAAAACTGCTGTAATTTATTTTCACATTATGGACGTCCTTGGAGCTTTTGAGTTCAATATATATTTCAAGTTCATCGCCAATGACAATGCTGTCTCGGGATAAACTCACTGAGCTGATTATCTGACTATAAACGGCACTGCTAAGGAATAAAAATGATATGACGATCAGACACCGTATCATTTGTTTCTTTTTTTGAAAAAACTGAGAAGAGATTTTACGTAGTCTTCACCGGTTTGTATACTCAATTGATCCAGGCTATTTTTTTTAAAAAGCTCCACGAATCGTGTATAATGGTTTTCATGCCACTGCCTATATTTTTCTTTTAGCCTTCTATCGGAACTATCGATGTAAAAGCTCTTTCCGGTTTCAGGATCCAAGGCCTCAATGATACCTATATCAGGAAGTATGGTCTCCCAGGCATCATAAATCCGAACGCCTATTATATCATGACGTTTTTGAGCAATAGATATAGCGGAACTGTAATCATGACTGATAAAATCTGAAAGCATAAAAACAATAGCTCTCTTTTTCATGATATTGTTCAAGTATATCAGGGCCTGGTTGATGTCAGTCCCAGTTCCTTCGGCTTCGTAATAGATTATTTCCCGAATAATTCTGAGAATATGAGACTTCCCTTTTTTTGGCGGAATATATTTTTCAAGCTTGTCTGTAAAAAGTATGGCCCCGACTTTATCATTATTTGTAATGGCGGAAAATGCAATAACTGCACTTATTTCGGCAATCAGTTCGTTCTTAAATTGAGTGTCCGTGCCAAAGACTGAAGACTTGCTTATGTCGACCATGAGCATAACGGTAAGCTCTCGATCTTCTTCAAACACCTTTATGTGAGGATCGCCGGTGCGGGCAGTTACATTCCAATCAATATTTCTTACATCATCACCATAATGATAATCCCGAACTTCTGAAAAGGACATGCCTCTTCCCTTAAAGGCAGAGTGGTATTCTCCCGAGAATATATGCTTGCTCAGGCCTTTTGTCTTGATTTCAATTTTCCGGACTTTTTTCAGAATTTCAGAAGCATCCATTTCTGACGGCTTAAGGTACTTCGATATTATTGATAATGGTTTTAATGATATCTTCCTGACTTACGTTTTCAGCTTCAGCTTCATAGCTCAGTCCTATCCTGTGTCTTAAAATATCCGCACATATGTTTCTGATATCATCAGGAATGACAAAGCCCCTGCTATTAAGGAATGCCTGGGCTTTGGCAGCGATAGCAAGGTTGATACTTGCTCTTGGGGAAGCTCCATAAGAGATTAGAGGTTTCAGTTCATTGAGGCCATATTTTTCAGGATTACGGGTAGAAAAAACAATGTCGAGTATATAATTCTCAATTTTTTCATCCATGTAAATCTTCTTGACAAGCTTACGTGCTTTTATTATGGTTTCCGGTTTTACCACAGGTGATATCTGTTGCTCTGTTTCGCCACTTATACTTCTTCTTATGATGTCTCTTTCTTCTTCTTTAGCCGGGTATTCAATCTTGACCTTTAACATAAACCTGTCAACCTGTGCCTCGGGCAGGGGATAAGTACCTTCCTGTTCTATAGGGTTTTGCGTGGCGAGTACAAGAAACGGTTCTTCCAGCTTAAAGCTCTCTTTGCCTATAGTAACCTGTTTTTCCTGCATGGATTCCAGGAGGGCAGACTGAACTTTTGCTGGCGCTCTGTTGATTTCATCGGCCAGGATGAAATTGGCAAAAACAGGTCCCTTTCGAACGCTGAAGTCGTTGGTTCCTGGATTGTAAACCATGGTACCAATAATATCTGCAGGAAGAAGATCCGGGGTAAACTGGATTCTGCTAAAATCTGCATCAACCGCTTGAGAAAGAGTTTTGATTGATAGGGTCTTGGCGAGACCGGGAAGGCCCTCCAGAAGTACGTGACCTTTTGCCAAGAGACCCAGCATGAGCCTTTGGATCATGTGCTGCTGTCCAACAATGATTTTGGATGTGGCGGTGCTTATCTGTTCAACAAATGCACTTTCAATCCTTATTTGTTCGTTTAAAGCTTCAATATCTACAGATGGCTGCATAATTTTGAGTTTTGTACAAAAATAAATTTTAAGTGACCATTCCTTGTCGAAGAATTGCAAGATTAGTGCGGAATGAAGTATTATCCAATATTTTTAGGCCTTATTAGATATTGTTAACATTTCTTGCGATAGAGTCTAGATATAAATTCAATAGTGCTATGTGTGTACGTCTGGTTTTCTCCATGTTTCTGCTGATAAGTCCAGTCATAATGGATGCTCAGGACGCTTTGACACCTTCTGATCAGCTCGAACAGTTGAAAGAAGGCGTTTTGATTGTCCGCCTTGATATGAAAAACAACATAAAAAAAGCCTATCAGGAAATGCTTGATAAGATGGGCAGAAATGATTCACAATACTCGCGAACCAAGGAAAAATTAGATAGCCTTAATATTCAGCGATTGCGTTATAAGCAAAATGTTAAAGAGGCTATGAAGAGCTATTATAGCTTTTCTGATTATTGCCTGATTGAAAACCAGAACATGGATTTCTTTTTGAATGGTGATGAATCCGTGCTGGAGTGCAATCCGGCTATGGACCTGGATAATCGGGATTTCTTTTATTTGATAAAAGGCGACCGTGACTCGCATTGGATTATTGTGGATACAAAGTTCGCTCGGCTTTCTTCACCTTTTCCTTCCAGTCATGACCTGGGGATTAAAAAATTCTTTGACTTTTTGTTGGGCAAGAATAATTTCAGCGGCGATAATATGAATAAGGTTATAGAGAAAATGAACGAGAGGCTTATGAAATATTATCTGAAGGTCAAATAAAAAACCCCCGATAAATTATCGAGGGTTTTTTTATCAATTATGAACAGAATTAATATCTGTAGTATTCTGGTTTGTATGGACCTGATTTTGGAAGCCCTACGTAATTCGCTTGCTCGTCTGTCATCTCTTCCAGTTCAACGCCTATTTTAGCAAGGTGCAACCTGGCAACTTTTTCATCAAGATGCTTAGGCAACATGTAAACCTTGTTTTCGTATTTGTCACTGTTTTTCCAAAGCTCTATTTGAGCAAGTGTCTGGTTTGTGAATGAATTAGACATTACAAATGAAGGGTGACCAGTTGCACAACCCAGGTTGACCAGACGACCCTCAGCTAGAACGATGATGTCTCCATTCTCAAGTGTGTACTTATCAACCTGAGCTTTGATTTCATCTTTTGTATGACCGTAATTTTCATTCAACCAAGCCATATTGATTTCATTGTCAAAGTGGCCTATGTTACATACGATTGCTTTGTCTTTCATTTTTGAAAAGTGCTGAGCGTCGATTATATCTTTATTACCGGTAGCTGTTACAACGATATCAGCTTCTTCGACAGCATCGATCATTTTCTTGACTTCGAATCCATCCATGGCGGCTTGAAGGGCGCATATCGGATCAATTTCAGTAATAATGACTCGAGCTCCTGCTCCTTTCAAAGAAGCAGCAGATCCTTTTCCCACATCACCATAACCGGCAACGACAGCCACTTTTCCGGCAATCATCACATCGGTTGCTCTTCGGATAGCATCTACGCAAGACTCCTTACAACCATATTTGTTGTCGAATTTAGATTTTGTAACAGAGTCATTGATATTGATGGCAGGCAATGGCAAAGTACCATTGGCTTCTCTTTCGTGTAATCTGTGAACACCTGTAGTCGTTTCTTCGCTAAGGCCTTTAATTCCGGGCACCAGTTCAGGGAATCTGTCAAGCACTATATTGGTAAGGTCACCACCATCGTCCAATATCATGTTCAGAGGCTTGCCACCTTCAAAAGCATGCAATGTCTGCTCGATGCACCAGTCGAATTCTTCTTCGTTCATGCCTTTCCAGGCATAAACCGGAATCCCTGCAGCGGCAATCGCAGCAGCGGCATGATCCTGTGTACTGAATATATTGCATGAGCTCCATGTAACTTCAGCACCCAATTCAACAAGTGTTTCTATCAAAACAGCTGTTTGAATGGTCATGTGCAGGCATCCTGCAATTCTGGCTCCTGCAAGAGGTTTCTCCTTGCCATACTCTTCTCTGAGTGACATGAGGCCAGGCATTTCAGCTTCCGCCAATTCTATTTCTTTTCTACCCCATGAAGCCAGGGAAATGTCTTTTACCTTATACTTAAGGCTCTGTATCGTTTCCAGCATTTCTTTTATGATTTGTTATTACTCTATTACGAACGGCAAAGATAGCTCATTGTTTATCAAACATCAATATTTGCGTATTTGGCATTTTCTTCGATAAAAGCGCGCCTTGGCGGCACTTCATCTCCCATCAGCATTGAAAACACATGATTGGCCTCCAGGGCATCTGTTATATTGACCCGGTGCATGATCCTTGTTTCCGGATCCATGGTTGTTTCCCATAACTGATCGGCATTCATCTCACCGAGACCCTTATAGCGTTGGATTTTTACAGAGCTTTCATCTTTTCCTGCAGAAAATTTCGCGACGATTTCTTTGCGCTGATCCTCATTCCAGGCATATTCAGACTGCTTGCCTTTTTTGATCTGGTAAAGTGGAGGTGCTGCAATATATATATTGCCATTTTCAATAAGCTCACGCATATATCTGAAAAAGAAAGTCAGAATCAGTGTGCTGATGTGGCTGCCATCGACATCGGCATCACACATAATTACAATTTTGTGATAGCGCAGTTTTTCTGTGTTCAATACCCTGTCACCATCTTTTTCTTCAATCCTGACGCCAAGGGCCGTAAACATATTTTTGATTTCCTCATTCTCGTAGATTTTGTGTTCCAGAGCTTTTTCTACATTGAGGATTTTTCCTCGTAATGGAAGTATAGCCTGGAAATGTCTGTCACGTCCCTGTTTGGCGGTACCGCCCGCCGAATCACCCTCGACAAGGAATATTTCTGATTCAGCTGGATCCTTGGAACTGCAATCTGATAATTTTCCAGGAAGTCCTGAGCCTGTAAGTACATTCTTTCTCTGTACCATTTCGCGGGCTTTTCGAGCCGCATGTCGAGCCGTGGCAGCAAGGATTACTTTGTCAACGATACGCTTTGCCAGGCTGGGGTTTTCTTCCAGAAAATGCTTAAGAACATCACCCACTGCCCGTGATACGATACCGGTTACTTCCGAGTTGCCGAGCTCTCCTTTAGTCTGCCCTTTGAATTGTGGTTCGGGTACTTTTACGGATACAATAGCTGTAAGGCCTTCACGAAAGTCCTCACCGGATATTTTGAATTTAAGCTTGCTGAACATGCCATTGTCTTCACCGTACTTGGTAAATACCCTGTTGACTGCTCTTCTAAAACCGCTGACGTGGGTACCACCTTCTCGTGTGTTGATATTGTTAACAAAGGAGTAGATGCTTTCACTGTAGCTTGTATTATACTGCATAGCAACTTCTACCTCTACATTTTCTTCCTTACCCTTGACGTAGATAGGTTTTTCGATCAGGGGTGTTCTGCTTTCGTCAATGTATTTGACGAATTCTTTCAGACCTCCTTCTGAATAGTAGGTATTGCTTTTATTCTCTCCTTTTTCATCTTGATGCCTTTCATCTTCCAGCGTCAATGTGAGTCCGCTGTTCAGATAGGCCAGTTCTCGAAGCCTGTTAGCCAGAATTTCATACTTGTATTCTACGGCATCAAATATTTCAGGATCTGGTGAAAAACTAATAACCGTTCCTGTTATATCGGTTTTCCCTGTAGGAGCCACATCACCCTGAGGTTTACCGCGTTGATAGTCTTGAACATATACTTCTCCATCCCTGTGTACGGTGGCTTTCAGATGTGATGAAAGTGCATTCACACAGGATACACCCACACCGTGAAGACCACCCGACACCTTATAGGTGTCTTTATCGAATTTACCACCGGCGTGCAAGACTGTCATAACCACCTCGAGGGCTGACTTTTTCAATTTGGCGTGCATGCCCACCGGGATACCCCGACCATTATCCTTTACGGTGATGGAGTTGTCTTTATGGATGAATACATTTATTGTATCGCAATATCCTGCCAGATGCTCATCTATGGAGTTATCTACTACCTCCCAAACCAGGTGATGGAGTCCTTTTGAATCGGTTGAACCGATATACATTCCAGGACGCTTCCTGACGGCTTCCAGACCCTCCAGCGCCTGTATATTCTCCGCGCCGTAATTACTTTTTTTCTCTGTCATTTCTCCCTTTATCAAATTAAGCTTCAAAGATACAAAAAACCCCCGTCATATATGAATTTGTTGTGGTCTAAAAACTTCCAGAAAATCAGTATTTTAGGTAGAAAATTCACACTATGAATAAGGTATTAATTGGAGCCCTCGTCGGTGGGCTATTATTATGGGTTTGGCAGTTTCTTTCTTGGGGTATGCTGAACATACATGGCTCAGAAATGAGCTATACCGGCGCACAAGATCAGATTCTTGCTTGCTTGTCAGACTCCGGCATAGAAGAGGGCACGTATTTCATTCCAAATGTACCTCCTGGCACGCCTCAGGATGAGGCACAGCAGATGTGGGAACAGAGGATTGGACAGCCGTGGGCTTTGGTTTCCTATCACAAGGAAATGAGCATCAACATGAGCATGAATATGATTCGTGGATTTGTTGTTGATATCCTTGCGGTATTTCTGCTCTCTTATATCCTGATTGGCCGCAATGACCTGACTTTCCAGAAAATCCTGATTTCTTCGGTAATGGTCGGGCTCATTTCATACTTTACAACCAGTTATCTATCTACTATCTGGTTTGAAACCAGCAGTATTGGCCACCTGATTGATGCTGTCGTTCAATGGGGTATAGTCGGAGCCTGGCTGGGGTTCTGGCTGAACAGGTAAGTTGAGAAACAGCAAAAACAAAATAAAAGGGCAGACTAAAGATTCGGTCTGATTTTTTTATTTAAAACTCGCTACTAGTATGGAATTCAATGTCGGGATGATTATCCTGGGCCATTTTTAGCGTCCAGGCTGATTCTGCCAGGTAGACCAGTTTGCCATCCTTATCCAATGCAAGATTCCTGGACCTGCGAGATTTCAGTTCCTGTAAAGCCGCCTCATTTTTAGCGCTTACCCAGCAAGCCTTATGCATAGGCATGCTTTCATAATCACATTTAGCTCCATATTCGTGTTCCAGACGGTATTTAATGACGTCGAACTGAAGTGCTCCAACAGTACCGATAATTTTTCTGTTATTATCCAGCTTGGTAAACAACTGTGCGACCCCTTCCTCCATCAATTGCTTTACGCCTTTATCCAGTTGCTTGTATTTTAATGGATCGGCATTGTTGATAAACCTGAATTGCTCCGGTGAAAATGATGGAATGCCTTTAAAATGAATCACCTCTCCTTCTGTAACTGAGTCACCTATTTTGAAGTTGCCAGAATCGTAAAGACCTACAATATCACCTGGATAGGCATCGTCGATTATATTCTTCCTGGAGGCCATAAACATGGTGGGATTGGCGAATTTCATCTTCTTCTCTTGCCGGACATGGTAATAGTTGGTATTTCGCTGAAATACACCGGAGCATACCCTCAAGAAAGCGATTCGGTCCCTGTGGTTCGGATCCATATTGGCATGGATTTTAAAGACAAATCCTGTAAACTTATCTTCTGTGGGAAGCACACTGCGCTCTTCTGTATCTCTTGCCAATGGACCAGGAGCTATTTCAACAAAGCAGTCCAGCATCTCTTTAACACCGAAATTATTGATGGCTGAACCGAAGAAGACAGGATTCAATTCACCTTTCTGATAGGCAATCTTGTCGAAATCCGGGTACACCTCCTTGATCATTTCAAGCTCTTCCCTCAATTCATTGGCTGCCGCTTCGCCAACCAATTCGTCAAGTCTAGTATCATCGAGGTTTGAAATTTCTATGGTTTCATCTTCTGTTTGCTTACCGTGCGAAGAGAACAGGCGTAACTTATTTTCATACAGGTTGTATACACCCTGAAAGCGTTGACCCATACCGATAGGCCAACTCAACGGACAGGCTTTCATCCCCAATTTACCTTCCACCTCGTCCAGAAGGTCAAAACCATCTTTTCCTTCTCTATCCAATTTGTTGATGAAAACGATCATAGGAGTATTCCTGCGTCTACATACCTTAACCAGGTTTTCAGTCTGTTCCTCTACCCCTTTTGCCACATCGATGACTACGATTGCGCTATCCACAGCCGTCAATGTACGGTAGGTATCTTCAGCGAAGTCTTTGTGACCCGGTGTGTCGAGGATATTGATCTGTTTATCTCTATATTCAAAGGCCATGACCGATGTCGCTACGGAGATACCTCTTTGCTTTTCGATTTCCATAAAATCGGAAGTCGCATGCTTTTTAATCTTATTGGATTTGACAGCACCAGCAATTTGGATAGCCCCTCCAAAAAGCAGGAGCTTTTCAGTAAGAGTGGTTTTTCCGGCATCCGGGTGAGAAATGATGCCGAATGTTTTACGCTTGTCTATTTCTTTAATCAGGTTCATAGCAAAATCGGCTGCAAAAGTAGGGTTCTTGGAGCGAGACCTGCAATTTTTTTAGGTAAAAAACCTTAATTCGATTGGCAATTAGTATTTTAATTTTTTTGAATGCATTCAAAAGATTGAATTGATGCTAAGACTTCAATATACACTGATCATTCTGTTTTTTATATCCACGGGTTTTGGTCAAAGCAAGCTTTCAGATATAATTGAAAGATACGAAGATCTTGAAAAGGAGCTTTCTGAAGACAGGACCATGCTATGGCCTCTTGAAACAGATGAAATCATATCTGTAAGGATAGAAGGCTACAGAACTCTTTTGGATGAGCTGGACAAGCTGGATTATGCATCATTGGATGATAATGAAAGCATCAATGCCGATATGTTAAAATATATCCTTTCGGATAAGTTATATCTTCTCCAATATGGTGATTGGTATATGCCCTTGAATGCAGAGGGTGGATTTATTACAGGCATGATTTATTCGAGCAGGGGATGGAACTTGACGGACTCAAGCAGGACCGAAAGATATCTGGACCGTTTGCGCAATATTCCGGCTTATTTTCAGGGAAGGAAGTCGCATATGCTTGAAGGATTGTCCATGGGAAGAATCCATCCGAAGCTTGTCGTTAACAATTGCATACAGATCCTGGATGATATAATTACCCAGGACCTCGCTTTTTTATATCAACCAGCATTAGACAGCGGACTAAGCATAGATGCAGAATTGATGGACAGCATTGATAATGCATTCGAGGATTTCAGAACATTTCTTTCAGAAAGATACCTGCCTTATGCCCGTGATGAAATAGGATATTCAGCCAATAAAGATGGTAAGGCGTTCTACAGGCAACGCGTCAGATATTTTACAAGCCTTGACATGAGTCCTGAGGAGGTTTACAACATCGGTATCGACGAGGTTGAAAAGATAAAGGCTCAGATGCTCGAGATTCTTCAGGAATTGGAATATGGCGGCAGTCTGGATGATTTCATAAATATGTTGCGTACAGATGAGCGATTCTATGCGAAAACACCTGAAGAACTGCTGTATTATGCTTCATGGTTGTCCAAAAAAGCTGAGGAGTTCTTACCCAGGTATTTTGGTACTTTGCCACGACTTCCTTTTACAGTCAAACCGGTTCCAGAAAATATTGCAGCGAATTACACAACAGGGCGCTATTCTGGTGGATCCATGACGACCGGTAAAGCCGGAGAGTATTGGGTGAACACCTACGACCTGAAGTCCAGGCCATTGTATATGATGACGGCACTTACCTTACATGAAGCGGTTCCAGGCCATCATTTGCAGGGAAGCCTGGCTAGCGAATTGACTGATTTGCCGGTTTTCAGGAAGCAGTACCTCAGCGCCTTTGGAGAAGGCTGGGGACTCTATTCCGAATACCTGGGCAGAGAAGCAGGTATGTATGAAACCCTCTATGATTTGTTTGGTAGCCTCAGTTATGAGATGTGGCGTGCCTGCCGTCTGGTCATTGATCCCGGGATCCATTACATGAACTGGACAAGGGATGAGGCCATTGATTTTATGACTAAACACACATCGCTGACCCCTCACGAAATTGAAAACGAGATTGACAGGTATATTGGTTGGCCCGGCCAGGCCGTCTCCTATAAAATTGGAGAAATTAAGATTCGGGAACTTAGAAACAAAGCAGAGAATCAACTTGGAGAAAAATTTGACATTAAAAGTTTTCATGATACACTATTAGCAAATGGTTCAGTGACTTTGAAAACACTCGAGCGTATAATTGATGATTATATAAATGAAAATATAGAGGATGAGCAGAAAAATTAAAATGGGAATGGTCGGCGGCGGCCGAGGGGCCTTTATAGGCCAGGTACACCGCATAGCGGCTGCGCTGGATGGGCAGATAGAATTGGTATGTGGCGCATTCAGCAGCTCACCGGAAAAGTCACGGCTTTCCGGGAAAGATTTGTTCCTTCCTGACGACAGGGTCTATGGAAGTTTTGAGGAAATGATTACGAAAGAGAAAAAGCGTCCTGAGGGCGAGCGCATGGATTTTATATCTATTGTTACACCCAATCATATGCACTTTGCCCCAGCAAAGATGGCCCTTGAAAATGGCTTTCATGTTGTTTGTGACAAACCCCTTTGCTTCAACCTTGAAGAAGCCTATGCGCTTCGTGAGATATACAGTAAAACAGATCTTGTCTTTGCGTTAACGCATAATTATACGGCTTATCCAATGGTTAAGGAAGCGCGACATATCATTCAGTCAGGACAATTGGGAAAGATTCGGAAACTTGTGACGGCATATCCTCAAGGCTGGCTATCTACATTCCTGGAGGAGTCTGAGCAGAAACAGGCATCCTGGCGCACCGATCCGCGCAAGTCCGGAATTGCAGGAGCAATGGGTGATATCGGCACACATGCTGAAAATCTGGCGGAGTATATTTCAGGGCTTCAGATAGAAGAGTTGTGTGCAGACATCTCTACATTCGTAGAGGGCAGACGACTGGATGATGACGGTAATGTGCTCATTCGGTATAATAATGGTGCACGTGGCATATTGTATGCATCCCAAATTTCTGCTGGTGAAGAAAATGGGCTTTCTGTTAAAGTGTATGGAGAAAAAGGAGGTCTGGAATGGCATCAGATGCATCCCAATACTCTTGAGCTTAAGTGGTTGGATAAACCCAAGGAGCTCATTAGAACAGGTGTAGGACAGCTGTCTGAATCAACACAGGCTCATACACGATTACCGGCAGGTCATCCTGAAGGATACCTTGAAGCCTTTGCCAATATCTACCGGAATTTTGCTAAATGTATTCAGGCTAAATTAGAAGGCGTGGAAGCTGATCCGGTTTATAAAGACTTTCCAGGTATTGAAGATGGGATAAGAGGGATGGAATTTATTTACAAGGTAATTGAATCTGGTAAATCAGACACTAAGTGGATAAAAATGTGACATTTACACATATGAAAAAATAAATATTATCCATCAATAGGGGTAAGGCCTGTTTTCCTTGTCTTTACAGTGGCTAATGAAAAATGAATTTTAAGTTTTCTTCTTGCGGAAGGCTTTCTTTGCACCCACAAACAGCTTGACTTTTATGGTAAACAGCTGTTATTTGTTATTCTTTTCTAGTTGATCTATAATCTTTTTTAATTCTTCTATCTCTTTACCGCTTGCTTCCTGGTGACCAAGGGCATGCATGATCATGCGCATGGCAGAGCCCCGGTATGTTTTTTCAATGAAGATGACAAGGAGCTTGATCTGGGTGTCGTCTTCAGTGGCTGCGGCCTTATATATATGCGTACGGCTACTGGTATCACGCACAACCAGGCCTTTATCATTCATAATCTGCATGATCTTAAGAGTTGTGGTGTAACCCACTTCTCTTTCAGTATTCAAAATATCGTTGACTTCACGCACTGAACTGGATCCGTTTTGCCATAATATCTGGAGTATTTCAAGTTCTGACTCTGTAGGTGTATTCTTTTTCTTCACAGGGAATTCATTTATTTACGCAATGTACTACGAAATGTATCGTATATTAAATTTTAAATACGATTAATTTCGTAAATTAAGAATAAATTAACGGTCGGGTTACTGAGTCAGCATCTAAATTTCAGGAAAATTGAGTGTAAGAAGGGGATAAAAAAACTAGTGCCGTGTAAAGCTACAACGACACTAGACAATCATTATAGAACAACTTCCAAAGTGAAGATAACGAAGTTCTTTTTATGTTAGTTTCAAAATCTTCCTTGAAATGTTGAAACTTGAATTACTTGTTACCAGTCTGTTTGTCCTGTTCATTATTAATACCAAGTGCAATGGTACCTTGAGGACTTGGATGGAGAATGTCAAATCAACGCGTCTGATAATTATGAATCCTGGACTCTCGTTGCTCAGCATAGCCTGAGTGGTGTAGGATTTCGCATGCAAGACGGTGAAAAGACGATATCAGAATATGTGAGCTTTTAAATAGAAGATGGCCTAAGGATATACAGAGCCAGAGTAACAAACCAGAATGACGACAAAACGATATCGTTTGCAGGTCATGTCAATTAAGATGCATGAAGGTTTTTTTTGAAAAGCCCGATCATGACTTTCCTCAGAGTATAAAATATTGTCTCAATGAAAATCGACTTCATGTCACTGTATCCGGATCAGATGGAAATGGCTTTAAGCTGATCTTGCACTAGCCTGAATGACCGGACTACCGCACCCTTTATGATAAAGATTTTATTTGAGTGATCTATGGATTATTATTTCAATAATCTTTGAGAAGCGACAATAAGAATAGTTATAAAAATCTTACATTAACGGCAATGAATTATGTAAAGCCATATAGCCTGTTTAGCAGTTTTGATCTAGAGCTTTTTGCTGCGGGAAAACACTTCAGGCTCTTCGAAAAATTCGGATCTCATATATTGGAACATGAATCGGAAATGGGAGTATATTTTGCTGTATATGCTCCTGCAGCTCGTTCGGTTCAAGTCATAGGCGACTTTAATTATTGGTCAGGAGATGAGCACCAATTATATGTCCGTTGGGATTCAAGCGGTATATGGGAGGGATTTATACCTGGCTTGAAGAAAGGTAATCTTTATAAGTATAAGATCTATTCCAATCACGATGATAAGCTCAGGGAAAAAACGGATCCCTATGCCCGAAAATATGAGATGGCACCTAAGACAGCCAGTGTAATATGGCAGGATGAGTACATTTGGAATACAAAGAACTGGCAAGAAACCCGAAACAGTATAAATCATCTTCAGGCACCTATGAGCATTTATGAATGTCACATAGGTTCATGGATGAAAGCAGAGGGAGGAAGCAGATCCCTCCATTACAGGGAACTGGCCGAAAAACTGTGTGATTACCTGATAGAAATGAATTATACCCATGTGGAATTTCTTCCCGTTATGGAGCATCCTTTCTATCCTTCATGGGGCTATTTGAGCACGGGTTATTTTGCCCCTACCAGTCGCTTTGGTGATCCTGAAGACTTCAAGTATCTCGTGGATTGCTTGCATGAAAAAGGAATTGCTGTCATTTTGGATTGGGTGCCAGCCCACTTTCCTTCAGATGAGTTTGCTTTAGCCGACTTTGACGGCTCTGCCATTTACGAACACCCCAATCCACAGAAAGGATTCCACCCGGACTGGAACAGCTTGATATTCAATTTCGAACGCGCTCAGGTAAGATCTTTCCTGATATCATCTGCTCATTTCTGGCTTGATCATTTTAACGTTGACGGTTTGCGGGTAGATGCTGTAGCTTCTATGCTCTACCTGGACTATTCAAGAGAAGAGGGAGAATGGTCCCCCAATCAGTATGGGGGGAATGAAAACCTGGAAGCAATAAGCTTTCTTAAGGAACTGAATGCTTCTGTCTATGGCAGTTTTCCGGGCATTCAGATGATAGCTGAAGAGTCAACGGCCTTTAGTGGTGTGACCCGTCCTGTACATGAATCGGGACTTGGTTTTGGACTCAAATGGATGATGGGCTGGATGAATGACACATTAGAATATTTCAGCCGCGACCCGATTCACCGCAGATATCATCATAATGATATTAGCAGAAGCCTTACTTATGCTTTTACCGAAAACTATGTATTGCCTTTATCCCATGATGAAGTGGTTCATGGTAAGCGATCCATGGTATATAAAATGCCGGGTGATGACTGGCAACGGTTTGCCAATCTTAGATTGCTGTACAGTTATATGTACACACACCCAGGGCAAAAGTTATTGTTTATGGGTGATGATATAGGTCAGACATCAGAGTGGAATGTAGATCAGAGTGTTGACTGGCATTTATTGAATTATAAACCGCATAGGGGTATTAAAGCCCTTGTGGCCAAGCTGAATGGAATTTTTAAATCACAGTCCGCCCTTTATGATTTCAATTATGGGCCAGAAGGATTTGAATGGATTGATTATTCTGATGATCAAAATTCTGTTCTGGCATATATGCGTAAGGGCAAGACTGACAATATACTGGTAGTCTGTAATTTTACACCAAGTGTGCACTTTGATTACAGGGTAGGTATTCCTGCTGCTGGTGAATATGAAGAGATATTTAATTCCGATGATGATGATTTTGGAGGTTCGGGTATCAGCAATGTATTAATTCATTCAGAAGAAGTAGCATCTCATGGCAGGCCTTTCAGTCTTGCTCTTAGCCTACCACCTCTATCAGCTATATTTTTAAAATTAAAAGCCTGATATGAAAGTGCTTCACATATCCACCGAATGCTATCCAGCTGCCAAGGCCGGAGGTATGGGAGATGTAGTAGGTGCTTTACCTCTATACCTTCCGGAGCAGGGTGTAGAAGCTTCGGTTGTAATTCCTAAATATGCCAATGCCTGGATGGCGGATCAGAGTTTTGAAACTGTCTTTGAGGCCAGTTTTGATATGGCTGAAGAACATATCATTTTTCGAATTCAGAGACTGAAAAAGAAAAAGCTCGGCTTCCCTTTTTATGTGGTTGATATTCCTGGAAAATTTGATCGTGCTCAAGTATACCTGGCAAATGATGGAGAAGGTTACCGGGATGAAGTCCAACGCAATATATCATTCCAACGCTCTGTGGTTAATTGGTTGCTTTCGGATCAGCATGGCTTTGATATCCTTCATTGCCATGATCATATGACAGGATTGATACCTTTTATCTTACAACACTGTCCTGCGGCTTCAAGCCTCAAAGACCTTCCTGTTTTTTTTACAATTCACAATGGACAGTATCGGGGAGTCATGCCCTGGTCGAATGCCCGGTTTTTACCAGAATATGATGGCAGAAAGGCTGGCATTCTGGATTGGGATGGAGCGATTAACTGTCTCGCTGCTGCCCTTAAATGTGTGGACAGAGCTTCGACGGTATCACCAAGTTATATGAAAGAGCTCCAATCAGACTTTGATACCCTTACCAGTCTGGCGAGAGCCATTTCAAATAAATCTATCGGCATCCTGAACGGCATTGATTCCAAGGTATGGGATCCCAAAAAGGACCCAATGCTATATCAGCTTTTAAAAAGAAGCCCAGCTGTCTTCAAGACAGCCAATAAAAAGAGTCTGGCCGCCGATCATGGTTTCAGACATACAAAGTGCCTTGTGAGTTTCATAGGCCGTTTTGCTTATGAGAAAGGTGCTGATCTCTTACCTGGAGCAATAAGACGATACCTGAAAGGGGATAACAGCATGCAGTTTTTTATATTGGGTTCAGGTGACAGATCCATTGAAGAAGCTGTTTTGCAGCTCCAAAAGGACTTTCCCGATAATGTGGTTTCTGTAATTGCCTATAATGAAGCACTTGCTCATAGGATTTATGCTGCTTCAGACTTTATTCTTATGCCATCACGATTTGAGCCCTGCGGATTAAATCAGATGTATGCCATGCGTTATGGTACTGTACCGGTCGTCAGACATACAGGCGGACTTATTGATACGGTTCCGGATATTGGGAATGATGGAAATGGAATAAGTTTTCTTAGGGCCTCTGAAGAAGATATTATATATTCCTTGGGACGTATCAGGGAACTCTATGGTGACGCAGGTGAAATGAAATTACTTATTTCAAAAATCATGTCCATTGACAATTCATGGACACTGTCAGCGAAAAAATATGCAGATGAATACCAAAAAACAATAAAAGAGAAAAGATGACTGAACGTACTGTTGCATTAATTCTTGGAGGTGGAGTGGGAAGCCGTCTCTACCCACTTACAGCCCATAGGTCAAAACCTGCGGTACCTATAGCTGGAAAATACAGATTGATCGATATTCCAATAAGTAATTGCATCAACTCAAACATCAAGCGCATGTTTGTTTTGACAATGTATAACTCTGCTTCGCTCAACAGGCATATCAAGAATACCTATCAGTTTGATATGTTTTCTGATGCTTTTGTTAATATTCAGGCGGCTCAACAAACTGCTGATAACAAGGACTGGTTTCAGGGAACTGCTGATGCGGTTAAACAGACACGTATGGAGCTGAATAAGATTGATTATGAATATGTGTTGATATTGTCAGGTGATCAATTGTATCAGATGGACTTCAGTATACTTCTTGATTACCATAAAGAGCAGGGTGCGGATCTGACCGTGGCTACTATTCCTGTTGTTAAGCAAGAAGCAATGTCCTTTGGCATACTCAAAGTGGATGAAGAGGGTATCATTCAAAATTTTTATGAAAAGCCGGGAGGGGATATCGTTGAGGACTGGAAATCACCTGTTAGCGATAAGTTGAAAAAAGAAGGAAAAGAATACCTGGCATCGATGGGCATTTATGTGTTTAACAGGAAGGTCTTGGATGAGTTGTTTTTGGAAATGCCGGATGCCAACGACTTTGGTAAAGAGATTATTCCTTATGCTGTCAACGACCATAATAGAGTGGTAGCATCCTATCCATTTGACGGATACTGGACTGACATCGGGAATATCTCTTCTTTTTTTGAAGCCAATTTAAAACTGACCAGATTTTTGCCTCAGTATCATTTGTATGATAATGTGGATAAGCTGTATACGCATGCCAGAATGCTGGCTCCTTCAAAGTTTTTTAATACCCACATTAACTTCGGACTTATATCAGAGGGCTGTATTTGCCATGCCAAAGAGATTTCTCATTCTGTGTTAGGAATCCGTTCCCGCATTGGGAAGGATACTATAATCCGCGATACCTATATTATGGGTATAGACTACTATCAGACAGTGGATGATATTGAGCAATTGCCTAATAACGAATTACTCGGCATTGGTAACAATTGTTTCATTCAAAGGGCTATCCTGGATAAAAATGTACGGATCGGTCATAATGTCCACATTCAGGGACACGAAAGTCTGCAGGATATGGAAACCGAAAGTTATGCCATCAAAGAAGGTATTGTAATAATTAAAAAAGGCGCATTTATCCCTAATGGTCAAACTATAGGATATACGGGTTAAAATTACATCAGCAATTATTGTAAAAGATTCTTAGCTTAGTCCACTTATATATAAGTATAAGATATGACCATAGATATAAAGCAATACTTTACTGAAATGGAGTTTCACCCCGGACAGATTTCCTCTACAAGTATTGATAAGGAGAAACAGTGTATTACAATAACGGCTGATAATGATGTGGTTCTTCAGATTTATGTAATAAGTGAATATATATTGCGATTTAGATACGCTCCGGATGGCTATTTTCAGAATGACTTTTCTTATGGAATTGATCCTGACTTTAAGGCGGATAAGGTAGACTTTAAGTTTTCAGAGAAAGAGGATTATTTCGAGCTGAGTACCTCAGCCGTAGATTGCCAGATTGGTAAAAGCAGTATGGGGATCAAGATTCTTGACAAGCAGGGAAACATCATCAATGAAGATGAAAAAGGATTTCACTGGGAAGAGAATCAAAAGTATGGCGGGCACATTGTTCAGATGACAAAAAAAGTCCAGGAACAGGAAGTATTTTATGGCCTTGGTGACAAGCCAACGGATTTGAATCTAAAAGGTAAGCGACTGGTTAACTGGGGAACCGATCATTATGGTTACTCCAAGAATTCTGACCCGCTGTATAAGAACATACCCATCTATTATGGTCTCCATAATGGAATAGCTTACGGTATTTTCTTTGACAACAGCTTTAAATCCCATTTTGATTTTGGAAGTGAGCGCAATTCAGCTACCAGCTTTTGGGCACAGGGGGGCGAGATGAATTACTATTTTATCGCTGGCCCTGAACTTCTGGATGTTGCGACGAGATACACAGTACTTACCGGTACGCCAGAAATGCCTCCAATGTGGGCATTAGGTTTCCAGCAGTGTAAGTGGAGTTATTATCCAGAATCGGAAGTTATGGAGGTGGCCCATACAATGAGGAAATGGCAAATTCCTTGCGACGCCATCTATCTGGATATCGATTATATGGATGGCTTCAGATGCTTCACCTGGGATAATCAAAAGTTTCCCGATCCGAAAGGTATGATTGATCAATTGAATGATATCGGCTTCAAAACCATGGTCATCATAGACCCGGGAATCAAAGTTGACAAGAACTATCCCATATTCACCGAAGCATTGGAAAAAGGCTATTTCTGCCGCAGACCGGATGGTCACTTTGTAATGGGAAAGGTATGGCCAGGAGAATGTTATTTTCCAGATTTTACAAAGCCTGAAGTTAGGGAATGGTGGGCAGGCCTATTTAAGGAACTTATAGAAGAGCAAGGTGTTGCCGGTGTATGGAATGATATGAATGAGCCGGCATTGTTCGAAGTTGAAAGCAAAACCTTTCCGGACGATGTCATGCATGATTATGATGGCAATCTGTGTTCACACAGGAAAGGGCACAATGTATACGGGATGCAGATGGCGCGAGCCACTGCCGATGGTGTTAAACGATTTGGTGGAGGCAAGCGACCTTTGATTATTACACGATCTGGATATTCAGGTATGCAGCGTTACAGCTCAGTCTGGACTGGTGATAATATTGCATCATGGGAGCATCTATGGCTTGCCGGAGTTCAGGCCCAAAGGTTGAGTATTTCGGGTGTTTCATTTGCAGGTTCTGACATCGGTGGTTTCATCCAGCAGCCATCAGGAGAGTTGTTTGTCCGCTGGATACAATTAGGCATATTCCACCCCTTTTGCCGGGTGCACTCTTCAGGAGATCATGGCGACCAGGAACCCTGGTCATTTGGTGAAAAGTATACGCTTCTCTTCAAGAAGTTTGTTGAATTAAGATATCGTTTACTGCCATATATTTACACTACATTCTACCAGTATCACAGCAAGGGCATTCCGATGCTTAGGCCTTTGGTGTTCTATGACCAAAGGGACAGGCACAATCATAACAGGGATCACGAATTCTTGTGTGGTCCCAACCTCCTGGTTGTGCCGGTTGTAAATGATGGTGCTCAAAGCAGAAGTATGTATCTGCCAAAAGGGACCTGGTACAACTATTGGGACAATAAAGCTGCAGAGGGTAAAAAGGAACTTGTAGTCAGCGCAGATCTTTCGAGCTTCCCGTTTTTTGTAAAAGCCGGGACGGTACTGCCACTCTATCCTGTTCAACAGTATACAGATGAGAAAGTCATTGATACAGTCAGCCTCAAAGCATACTACCTGGCAGGAGAGTATCAAAGCGAATGGTATGAAGATGCTCATAACGGTCAGGAATATAAAGAGGGAGGCTACTGCTTGTCTGTCTTCAGCATGAATGGTAAATCCCAAGCCCTTGAGATCGTACAGGAGAAAAAAGGTGATTTCAATTCTCCGGTACTCAGTTATGAGATGGAGCTCATCGGGCTACCTTTTAAGATTTTCACAGCATCGGCAGATGGTAAAGAGCTCAAGATTAAGGAAGGTAAAATCAAACTTGACTCAGGCTTTAAGACGCTCACCATAGCTGCTAAAAAATAGTTATTTTAGGTTTTTTCCTTCTACAAGTAAAAAGCTTATCAAATGAAAACGATCAAAGGCCCCGGAATTTTTCTGGCGCAATTCACTGGTGATAAAGAACCATTTAACAGTCTGGAGGGCTTGTGTCAATGGGTATCAGATCTTAGCTACAAGGGAATTCAGATTCCTACGGATCAGACCATACTTATGGATCTTAAGTTAGCCGCAGAAAGTAAAGATTATTGCGATGAATTGAAGGGCAAAATTGCATCCTACGGCCTTGAGATCACTGAATTATCAACGCATCTCCAAGGACAGTTGGTAGCAGTACATCCAGCATATGATCAACTTTTTGATGCATTTGCACCAAAGGAAGTACATAATAATCCAAAGGCAAGACAGGAATGGGCTGTTCAACAGGTTAAATATTCTGCTATGGCATCGCGTAATCTGAGCTTGAGTGCCCAGGTAAGCTTTAGCGGAGCACTGGCATGGCCCTATCTTTATAATTGGCCGCAAAGACCTAAAGGCCTGGTTGAAGAAAGCTTCGATGAGTTGGCAAGACGATGGCGTCCTATTGTGGATGTGTACGAAGAAAATGGAATAGACCTCTGCTTCGAAATTCATGCGGGCGAAGATTTGCACGATGGCATCACTTTTGAAATGTTGCTGGAGCGACTTGATAATCACCCGCGGGTAAATATGCTTTATGACCCAAGCCATTTTATTCTTCAGCAACTGGATTATATAGAACATATTGACATATACCACGAACGGTTAAAAATGTTCCATGTCAAAGACGCCGAGTATAATCCTACTGGGCGCAAAGGGGTGTATGGCGGATACCAGGACTGGATAGACCGAGCAGGCCGATTTAGATCACTTGGCGATGGCCAGGTTGATTTTCAGACCATATTCAGTAAGCTTTCACAGTATGGTTATGATGGCTGGGCTGTCATGGAATGGGAGTGTTGTATTAAGTCACCGCAACAAGGCGCACAAGAAGGGGCAGCATTCATTTCAGAGCACATCATTGAAGTAACCGACAAGGCCTTTGACGATTTTGCAGATTCTGGGGTAGACAGAGATACCATCAAGAAGCTACTTGGATTGTCATGATGAAGGAGGTAATTAGAATCAAATGGCTCTATATAATTACAGGATTTATCCACCTGCTTTCGCTGAGTCTTTCATTCAGTCAGGTATACATACAGGATTTGATGTATGGACTAAGTAAGATTGCTTTGATGCCGCTGCTTATTGTTATTGTATTGATGTACAAACAAAAGTTTGCGGAACACAATAAGCTTTGGAATCTTATGATTGCCGCACTGTTATTTTCTTTCTTCGGAGATTTTTTATTGCTTGACTTTTTTACTGGCAAACTTTTTTTTCTTGGAGGACTATCCTGTTTTCTGGTTACTCATGTTTTGTATATAATGATCTTCGCAGCCGGCCGAAAAGGACCTATTGAGTGGAACGGTTTAGCTGCTTTAATTTTCCTGATTTTAATTCTTGTCTGGGCAGCTTGGTTTTATATTCTGATCTATGATGCTTTAGGAAATATGATAATCCCTGTTACACTATATATTATTGTCATCGGGCTAATGGCCATACAGGCTGTTTATAGATATGCTTATGTAAATCGACTCAGCTACGGACTTGTCTTAATAGGTGCTCTGGCTTTTATGCTATCTGATAGTTTCGTAGCCTGGCGCGTTTTCATGGAAGATTTCAACCATTCAGGCGTTCTGGTGATGTCTACGTATATCCTTGCGCAGTTTTGTATCGTTGAAGGTGTATACAGGAATAATTTGTCCTGGTCTCAATGATATCTTTTAAAAAAATAGGCAGGTTTTTTTTTCTGGTTGTAGTACTTACACTATTAAATCCGGTTTTGACTGAAGCCCAGGTGACTGCCGATTCTGTTCAATTGGAGTATGCTAGCGATACCTTGGATCTGATTTATTATCCTTTAAAAACCTACTTAAGAGCCAGCTCAAAGGCTATTGAAATCGGCAGGGAAAGCCGGGAGTTTGCAGCTACATTCCAGGATCCATCCAGGGTTTTATACCGCGTGCCGGGAGTAAGCCTCGACAATGATCAAAACAACAGCATAAGCTACAGGGGAATACCACCCGAATATGTGCAATGGAGTTTTTACGGTGCTGAAATAGTAAACCCCAATCACCTGACGAATGCCGGCCGTATCAGCGATGAGAGCAGTCCTTCATCGGGCGGTGTTTTGGGTATACCCTTTGATGTGATCCACCGCTTCAGTTTTTATGGCAGTCCTGCTTCCTTAATCGCCCAGTCATCCAGCGGCAGTATTGCGGACTTCAACTTCTCAAATCGTTCTGACAGCTTTATCAAACTTGGATTGCTTGGGATGGAAGCCGCCATCCAGACGGAGGGAAGATTTGAAACCAAAGCTCATTTCAGGTATTCTTTTGTCGGCCTTCTTGGTGACCTGGGCGTTGACTTTGATGGGGAGAGTATCAAGTTTTACGATGGCTTTGTAAGAACGAAATTGAATGAAAATCTTTCAGTGATAGTTTCCGCTGGGCGCAGTACCAATGACAGGCAGCCGGCAGCGGATAGCAGCCAGGTAAAAACACTACAGGATCTCTACACTATCCGATTCCGCTCACAGTTTTTTATTGCAGGTCTCGAACACCAATCCGCAAATACGCATCACGCTCTTTTTTATTCCAGGAGCCTTGATGAACGAGAGGCCATTTTTGAACAGCTTCAAGGCATTGACCAGGTCTTTGAAGACAATCAAAGCGAGTCTGAAGCAGAAAAAGTTTCCTATGCCGGATCATATAACTGGTATGCTAATAATTCTGTTCTGAAAGCCATAGCGCGTTTTGGCTACAGCCTCAATAAATTTGAAAGGGATGGATTAGAACTTACGGGTAAGAACAACCATGCATTCCTGGGTTTGTCCTGGGAAGGAGTGAAGCGATATGACAGGGTTAAAATCAGTTTCAGGCCAGAGCTTGGCCTGCAATACCTCTTTGACTATAGTGGAGCTTTGAGAGTGGAGCCCAGCTTTTATTGGGAATTGAATGATGGGAACCATTACATCACCTTTAAAGCCTCCCGACGTTACAGGCGACAGCGATATACTGAAGTGGATTCAAGGGATTTGATCGCTTCTCGCATAGACAGAAATGATGCTCTTTCACTTGAATATCGCTTACAAGTAGAGAAGCATGGATTGATAGCAGCTGTCCGCGCGTATAAGATTAACCACACCCATCCACACTTTGCCATAGAGCATCTTCTTTACAGGAACTCGACTAATTGGTCAGGCCCCGTCCTCGATAATCTATGGATGGAAGGGCAAACGAACAGATCAAAAGGTATCGAATGGATGCTCGATAAGTCTTGGGGAAAAGACTGGCATACACAAATCAATTATGGTCTATTGGATGTACGTAATGTGGATGAAGAAATCGAAGGCAATTTTGATTTTGGATATACCATGAATGCCATGCTATCCAAGCTTTTACATTTTAAAAATGGAAAAACTATGCTCATCAATATGGCCTATCACGGACGAGGAGGAATGGTGCAATACCTTCCGCCGGAAAATATTGCATGGTCGAAAATTAAATTGGGTGATTACAAACGATTGGATTTAAGGCTTGAATTTGGAAATGATAAAAGCAGCTGGATACTTGATATCCAAAATGTAGCCGGCTTTGAAAATGACGCGTATTATTATTTTGATGCTTATCTGGATAAAAATCTGTTGGAAAAACAGCTCGGAACCATACCGGTCTTAAGTTACAAACGCGTATTTTAGAAGGCTTTGAAAAATAAAAGGACATGAAAAGAAGAAAGTTTATGGGACAGGGGAGTTTGGCTCTTGCCTCGCTGATGCTCATGCGGTGCAAGGCAGAACAAAACAAGAAGAAAATTGAAGAATCTACAGGGAAAAAACTCGGAGATTTTGGCCTGCAGTTGTGGTCAGTGAGGGCACTCATGGATGAGGATGTCATTGGGACACTTAAAAGCCTTTCTGAAATCGGGTATAAAGAAATTGAAGGGATGGGGGGTGCCTATGCTGATGGTAAGGTGCACGGATTTGAATTGAAGGAATTCAAATCAATTATTGGCGATTTAGGTCTAAGGCTGAGCTCAACCCACACTCCCGGCACAGGAAGAAATTCTGAAAAGGATACCGTGAATATGACCCACAATTGGGAAAGGTATTGCAACGATATGGCAGAGCTGGGTGTCGAGACGGTTATTCTGGCTTGGCTTGATGAGGGGCAGCGTGAATCACTGGATGACTTTAAATACACAACGGACTTGTTGAATGACTGCGCTGTGACAGCAAATAAGTATGGCATGTCAATGGCCTATCACAATCATGATTTTGAGTTTTATCCCATTGATGATCAGGTCCCATATGACTTGATGCTCAACATGACGGATCCAGAACATGTGAATTTTGAAATGGACCATTATTGGGTGGAATACGGTGGCGCCAACAGTCTCGAGTATTTCAAAAACTATCCTGGACGATTTCATTACTGGCATGTCAAGGATATGGCAAATACGGAAGACAGATTCTACACACCGGTAGGTAAAGGCATCATTGATTATGTAGAAATATTTAAGAACGAAGAGCTGTCCGGTATGAAAAAATTCTTCGTCGAGCAGGATGATTTCAGGGATTATGAGCCTTTGGCTGGTATGGAGATAAGCTATGATTATCTTCGAAATATGGTCTATTGATGCCACGCGGGCTTAAAAGTATTTGGAAATAATCTTCAATGAAAAAGCTCAAGGACTATTTTGATGATCAATGTGTAGTCAATATCTCTTCAAAGCTGAGTGTTGCTCAAGATGATTTTCCGAAGGATTAATTTATCAAGGACTCTGCATCGGCATTGGAGAATCCTGAGTTATAGGTATGTGTGAAAAAGAACGGGAATTCAATTTAGAGTCACCTTCATGACCCTTGGTTCAAAAGCTGGAAATCCTGCATCTGATAGTGAGTCCGCCCAATCCCGGATCCTATGGTACTTTCAACGATTATTTCTGGCAATGGTGTTTGTCTTCAGTTGTAGAACAATATGGTCAGGAGGACAGGCAAGCTTCTATGGAATTTATATATGAACTGACACAAAGGTCAACAGGAGAATTTGTGGTAAGGCCTTTTTTGATGGAAGATCCCTGATTTTATATTTCAACGTCTAACGCCCTGGGCTGCTGATCCCAGCTTCCATGTCAGGCGGTTCTGTTCAGAGAGGCTCCGCCCTTTATAGCCCTTGGCATGTAAGTGTATATATTTTGTTGATAAACCGCAAGCAGTTTTTAAACTCTTGAAAAACCTGTCCACAGACAAGTAAAAATATGTGTTGACTTCAGTGGCCAACCACATAGGAGATATGCCCAAGCTAAATTATAATCTGACTATGGTGGAGTTGTAATCCTGGTCAAATAAGGATCTTAAGTCAACTTAATATCTGATAAAGCATGCTTTCCGAAATCCAAGAGAAAAGGGCGATGAACGTGCTGCTGTACTTTTTGAAAAGCTTAACCGGTTAATAAATACCTGGAATAAGTCTCCAGGATTGATTGATATATTCTTTGAATTCAACAGAGCCAGAATATTTCTCATTCCACTTTTTTTCCAAAGGTGGAATACCGCTGAAAAATATCAATAAGAATATCAACCATAGCGGTCCGATCAGAGTCCAGGTCCAATACATAATTGGCAGGTTTGCCGTGACAGATAGCGATAAGAAGGTCCAGAATAATATCTCCCCCAGGTAGTTGGGGTGTCTGATCTTTTTCCACAAGCCGGTCTGCATAAAACGGCTGGGCTGTTTTATTTTAAAGGTAAATTTCTGATGATCTGCCACCGCTTCCAAGATCAGAGCCAGCAAAGATAAAATGACCAAGGCGTAGGATAGATATCCCGGATTCAAGTCTCCATACCAGGATGCAAAACTTAGGGCGTTGATAATTATCGCTACACTTACGCCCTGCATAATCCAGAAACCCAGGAAGGAGATAAATTTTTCACGTATCCCATCAAAGCGCTTGTCTCTGCCCATTTTATGAACACGTATAAAAAGGTAGGAGCCTAGCCTTAAAGCCCATAGTATTACCAGTGCGAGCAGTAGCTTATGGAACAAACTGTCTGTATTGAAACGAAAAACAGCATATGTGCCAACAGCAATGAATGATAGGCTATAGGAAAGATCAGTCAACTTGTCTGTCTGGAAAAAATAGGCTACCAGAAATAGACAGAGGTTGAACACCAGAGATATCAATAGGACGTCAAGGAATACTGCGATCATAAACTTGGAACAAAAGCCAGGTGCAAATGTTTTACAACTGAAAACAAGGCTATGAAGAAAAAGCTAATTATCGCAGGAGGTAGCGGCTTATTGGGTCGCCGATTAATCGAGATGTTGGATAAGGATAAATATGATATTTATGTTTTGAGTCGATCAAAAACGGACCGGGAAGGTGCAGTCAGTTTCGTAAAATGGGATACCGATAAAAATTATATTGAGTTGCCAGAAGAATGGAGGCCTGATATTATTATCAATCTTGCCGGTGCGGGTATTGCAGATAAACGATGGTCGGCTGATCGTAAACGTATTATCCTTGAATCCCGGGTTAATTCTGCAAGGACACTCGAAATAGCCTTGTCCGAAATGAATGTCAAACCGCAAGTGTTTGTCTCGGCATCAGCGATCGGCTATTATGGTGATAGGGGTGAAGAAATACTCACAGAAGAAAGTACAGGCGGCAATGCTTTTCTGCCGGAGGTATGTACGGTATGGGAGGAAGCCAATGTGTCTTCTGCGAGCAAGGCCGAAAGGCAGGTCATGTTCCGCATTGGTATAGTGCTAAGTACGAAGGGGGGTGCCCTGGCAGAGATTCTTAAAACCACCGCAACAGGCGTCTATGGTTATTTTGGTGATGGCTCAGCCTATTATTCCTGGATTCATATTGATGACTTATGCCGGATGATGATCCAATCGATAGAAGATGAAAACTATAGAGGGATTTATAATGGCACAGCGGAAAATCCAGTCACCATCAAAGAGCTTGTGCGCGATGTCAAAAAAGCAAAACGCGGCATAGGCCCCCTGCTTCCGGTCCCGGCATTCATTTTGAAACTAGCTATGGGTGAAATGGCAAGCATGCTATTGGCAAGTATGCGCGTGGTGCCAAAGAAAGCCTTAAGCCAGGGTTTCAAATTTAAATTCTCCAAAGCGCAATGCGCGATCGAAGATCTTATTGAAAGGAAGATCTAATCTTCAAAAACCTGAATGGTTTTCTTCTTAGTGATCAGCTCGGTAAACTTACCTTTAAACCGGGTCGCTTTGACAAGGTGATTATCGATCCAATGGTAGTTACCTCCGCGTGGTTTGCCCATCAAAAGGCCATGGTACTTGAAACCGTTATCATCGAGCCATGTTTCTGTGATTTCACGATGATCTTCAGTCCTTGACGTAAAAAAGGTAATGAAGTGACCTTCTTCGTACCACTTATTGAGCACTTCTAGGGCATCCGGGTACAATTCAGCGGTAACCATTCTTTCGGGTTCTTCATTCGGTATATCATCACAAATGGTTCCGTCAATATCTATGAGATAATTTTTGATGCCTTCCGGCAACTGGGGACTCAGGTGATTGCCATCCTTATCTACAAGATCTTGTAACTGACTGTCTTTATTTTCGTGCTTGCTCATTTTCTTAATTAAAACTCAAATAATTTTCTGGGTTTGTCGGCACCCCATCTTTCCATAGTTCAAAGTGGACATGAGGGCCAGAACTAAGTTCGCCTGTATTTCCAATAATGGCAATGGCCTCACACTTTTTTACCCGCTCGCCGGTTTTTTTAAGCAAAACAGAATTATGCTTGAATATCGAAATCAGATTGCTGCTATGCTGAACGCTGATGGTATGACCCGTTTTATCGGACCAATCAGAATTGATAACGACACCATCCAGAATATTCTGGAT
>RFSX01000050.1 GCA_009923745.1 Chitinophagia bacterium | reverse complement strand
AGTAGTAAGCATTTTCATACATTCCTCCAATTGAGAAATGGCGATGAATTCATCCGCACGGTGGGCTTGTTCAATATTGCCGGGACCACAAATAATTGAAGGAATCCCTGCTTCAGCAAATTGTCCGGCTTCCGCCGCGTATGAAACAACCTTCAAGGCATCGAAGGACCCTAGGCTGTGCATAAAGCCAATAAGACCATCTTCATGGAATGCATCTAGACCGGGGACGGGTTTTATCACGGCTTTGTTTCCAATTTTAAAACCTGGAAATCTTTTTGAAACAATTTTTTCGCGTGACCTGCAATAGTCTTCAAATTGATCAATAATATTATAGGCATCCTGCCCCGGGATCACGCGTATATCCCATTCAAATCGACAGGAATCGGCAATAACATTTGGCGCTACGCCTCCTTTGACTTTTCCGATATGTATAGAGCAATGATTGGGATCAAAAGCTTCTTTAGTCAGGCCTTCTTTTGAAAGTGTATCCATATAGTCTTCCAGCCAGCATATAAGTCTAGCTGCTTCATGTATGGCGCTGACTTCCTGTTTGATACGGCTGCTGTGTCCGGCAGATCCATTCACATGTGTTTCCATGACACAAATACCCTTTTGGCCAGCTACAAGCTCCATCATGGTGGGTTCGCCGATGATGGCATAGGCAGGAGTCTCATCGTAGTAGTCAAGTATATCATTGATCAGGTCAGGGGCACCCAGGCAGCCAATTTCTTCATCATGGGAAAAGGCAAAATATACGGGCTTTTCCAAGGGCATATTTTTGAATTGATCTACACTCGCCAGGCAGCAGGCCAGGAATCCCTTCATGTCACATGAACCTCTTCCGTACAGGCGATTATTTTTTAAAATCAGATCGAATGGCTTTGTGGACCAGTCTTGGCCTTCAACAGGTACGACATCTGTATGACCGGATAAGATTATACCTCCGTTCTGAGCTGGTCCTATACGGCAATGAATAGATGCTTTAGTTTTATCGTCATTATATACACATCTGGTTTTTATGCCTTTTTCGTGAAGGAATTCATGTATCCAGCCGATGATTTCCAGGTTGGTCTCTCCTCCCAGGCAAGGAAAGGAGACCAGCTTTTCAAGTATTGATTGTACGTCCATAGTTTATTGATATCCTATTGCAACAGCTAAGATAAGTCCTGCCAGTGCGAAAGCCAATATGATAAAAGTAAGTGGCAGGATAAATCTTAACCATCTGTCAAAGGGCACGCGACACATACCCAGCATAGCAATCAATCCGCCGAGGCTCGGGTTAAAGAGATTCGTAACGCCATCGCCTATTTGAAAAGCCAGTATACTGACCTGTGGACTGAGCCCCAGTACCTGCCCGAGAGGTATCATGACCGGGAGGGTGGCAAGAGCCTGACCGCTTCCAGATGGAATGAAAAGATTTAATACACACTGCGACAAACACATACTGACGGCCGAAAGATAAATGGGCAGCTCTTGCAAGGCCAATGAAAGGCCGTGTGAAATAGTATCTGCAATTTGCGAGGATTCCATAATGACCCGGATGGCGCTGGCATAGCCTACCATGAATGCTCCCGGAGCTACAAATGCGACACCTTCCAGCACAGATTCGCTGATTTGGCTCATACTCAATCCTGATACGATAGCACAAAAAACACCAACCATGATGAACATAGCTGACAATTCATTGAACAGCCAGGACCAGTTGAAAATGCCATGGATTGAAACGCCCATTCCTGTTATAAAAATTAAAAGACATAGCCAGTTCCTCCATGTCATTTTATACGATTCAATGGGTTTTACCAGGGTCAGTCCTTCGGTATTCAAATGCATGCCCAGACTCTTGGACGGGTCATTGCTTATTTTTTTGAGATAGCGCAGATTATACCAGCTGATAACAAGCAACCCAATTATGCAGAGTGCCAATCTTAATTCCCATCCGGAAAACAAGTCTATTTCAGCTATCCTGTGGCCTGTTCCTACTGTAAACGGATTTATGGGTGAAAGTCCGAAGCCTACCGTCATGGCTCCAACTGACATGCCAGCCGCAAGTATGAGATCTCCTCCAATGGCCAGACTCAGAACTGCTGCAAGAGGAACCAGCGCAATGTTGGTTTCATAGCCCACGGTGGTGCCCAGGAGCCAGAACAAGATGCTTGTGACTATGACAATGGCATATCTCCTTTTCAAACCTATGGTGAAAAGAATCTGACCAACCATATTTTCAATCGTCTTGGTCTTTTCGAGAAGGCCAAACATAATGCCCCCGGCAAAAACAACAAAAATGATTTCAACAGCCAGTTTAAAGCCTAAAGGAATGGAAAGGAATATGTCCAAGAGGCTGGCAGGATTGGAATCAATCTGTGCATATGATCCGGCTACGACCTGCATGCGCCCATCTACTTCAATACGCTCATAACTACCGGCAGGCAGTATATGTGACATAAAGCTGACGAGTAGAATAAAGAAGAAAAGTATGACCACTGAATGAGGGATGTAGTCATACCATCTTTTGATGTATACTTCCTTTTGCATACTAGAAATACTCGCTGATTTAGAATGAGTAAATAAGCCTTAATGATAATGAATTATTTTTGGTGTGAGCAAGGCGGCTTAGCAGGAACCAGGTGTTTTAAAACCGAATTAATAAACACCGGCTAAGAATGAGCTATGAAAGTAGACCAGGCATATTTACCGTTGGATGATGCTTTTTAGGCAAGCATGATTGAATTGATGGGCGATGAAGCACATGAGCTGTTTGATGCTTTGGATCAAAAGCCTACAACAAGCATCCGATTGAATTCATGCAAATCTTAATCGGTCGACACATCCGGCTTCGAACCAATTCCCTGGCATCCTGAAGCTTATTACCTGTAGGATAGACCCTGGTAAATCTCAAATCAAAAAAGGAAAGGAGAGAAAGCCCAATGATTAAATTCCGGAACCCGGATGGGATGGAACTCGGTACGATTGAGCCTATAAAGCCATGGAGTATTTTTAGTCGGGATGAAAGCTTTTCCGGGTCGAATCAATAATTACTACCCTAAATCCATGCGTATTCAAACGAATATAAATTTCGATAATCTTGATTAGCGGCTTTCTCTCTCGGAGATATACGATTCTATAATTTGAGGATAATGCTTGTGCTCTAATTTAAGAACCTTTGCAGCGATATCTTCGGCGCTGTCATTCACCAGGATTTCTACTTCTGCCTGGAACAGAATACGCCCTTTATCATATTGCTCGTTCACAAGATGGATAGTCATGCCTGAAATCTTTTCACCATTGATTTTCACGGCTTCATGAACATGATGTCCATACATGCCTTTGCCACCATATTTAGGAAGTAGAGCCGGATGGATATTCAGTATCCTGTTCATATAGGCCTGGGTAAGAATAGACGGAATGAGCATGAGGAAGCCAGCCAGGATGATATAGTCAATCTCCTTTTCTTTCAATAATTTCAAGAGTTTGGTTTCATCGTTAAGATCTTCACGCGTAAATGAGTCGTGATCGATTTTATGATTTTTCGCTCTCTCCAGGACATAGGCATTTTTCCTGTTGCTTAACACCATAGCTACCTCTATGCTATTATGTGATTTGAAGTACCCTATTATAGCTTCTGCATTTGAGCCTCCTCCTGATGCTAGTATGGCAATGCGAATCATTCTATTTTATACCGCTGTACCTGGATGCCTGGGACGGATCAAGCTTAACCATGATATCGTAAACTTTTGATTGCTCACCACGACCGGCACCCTTGAATATTTCAATAATCTCTTCTCTTTTGGCATTGACAAACATCTGCATAAATGCACTGTTTGGATAGGAACGGTGAACATCTTTGGCTGTTGTTAATGCAGAGACCATTACAGCCCGGGACCTGGCGGCGTCTTCATGCATCTTGTCAAGACCATTTATATTGTAGTCATATAGGGCCTGTCTAATTGGTCGTATACGTGCATTACGTATGTTTTCCATTATCCAGTACTTATTCCTCGTATCTCCCTGGGAGCCCCATTCGCCTACCAGGCTTTGATTACTCGTGGGAATACTGTTTACAATATTTTGTGCTGTCTCGAAATAGGGGTCTCCTCCAAGCAGTGAATAGGTGTCATAATCTGATCCAATAATCAGGTAGACATAGAAAGTCAGAAGTGACGACAGAGGATCGTAGAAAGCATTATAACTGTTTTGTATGGGCTGGAATTCCCGGTAGGTGAAGGTAACCTTATCCAGGAAGTTGATGACTTGTGTTTTGTAATTGCTATTGAATACCGGCCGTATCGATTGCACATAAATATCTGCAGCGAAGCTTGTCGCCGAAAGTTCGGCCGTTATAGTAATATTGATATTTCCTTCTATCTTCTCAAATTCTTCAAATTCATCATCAGTCCATTTTGTCTTGTTGATGAAATCTGAAATCTGGCTTTCCATGGTCTCAAAGACCTTAGGGTCTACAAGGTTTAAGCGTGGCGCAGAAATATCTACATTGATATTCAGTTCCTGTGATCTGACCAGTGTACTGAAAAATATTAAGCTGAATACAATTAGGTATCTCATTATCCTTTAGTCCTTTTTATTAGGATTTAACGTAGAATTCAACAAAAGTATTGATTATATCACCAGCTAGTTCGCTTTTGGGTTTCAGTTTGATGTCAATAACATCATGTTTTGTTCCATATATCCTCACCTTATTGGTGTCATGCCCGAAGCCGGCACCTTCATCATTAAGAGAGTTCAGAACAATCATGTCGAAGTTTTTACGATTCAATTTTGATAGGGCATTTTCCTCTTCATGTTCAGTCTCCAGGGCAAATCCAATATGGGTTTGTTCTTCTGATTTAAGAGTGCCCAGCTCGTTAGCAATATCCGGAGTTCTTTGCAGGGAAATTTGAAAAGCTTCCTCTGATTTTTTGATCTTTCGGGATGCTGGATTTTGTGGTTTATAGTCAGCTACCGCTGCAGAAAATATACACAGTGTACTGCTGTGATGATGCTTTTGAGCCGACGCATACATTTCCTCAGCCGTTACGACACGTTCTATAGCAATATTAGCTGTATTTGTGTCGAGACTTGAAGGACCCAGAATCAAAACCACTTCGGCACCTCTACGGGCACACTCTTCAGCCAGGGCCATGCCCATTTTCCCGGAGCTTCTGTTTCCAATATATCTTACCGGATCTATTCGTTCGTGCGTAGGTCCTGCTGTGATCAGGACTTTCTTACCCGTAAGGTCTTTTTTTTTATCAAAAGCTTCTGACAGGAAAGCCATGATATTTTCCGGTTCTGCCATCCTGCCCTTGCCATGCAAGCCGCTGGCCAGTTCACCAACTTCCGGGTCTATTATCTGATTCCCGCAGCTTAACAGCTTTTTGATATTCTCTTGTGTCGAGGGGTGTTCCCACATGTCAAGATCCATTGCCGGGGCGATATAGACAGGACATCTTGCTGAGAGATATACGGCGGTCACGATATTTTCGCAGAGGCCATTTGCCATGCGTGCTATCGTATTGGCGGTGGCTGGAGCTACGATCATGGCATCAGCCCATAGGCCGAGCTCTACGTGGTTGCTCCAACTGTCTTCATCGATCAGATCGGAGTATACCTTGTTTTTTGAAAGTGTGGATAGTGTAAGCGGGGAGATAAATTCTTTGGCAGATTCAGTCATTAAGACCTTCACTTCTGCTCCCGCTATCACAAGAAGCCTGATGAGTGAAGCCGATTTGTAAGCGGCAATGCTGCCGCTTACAGCGATCAGTATTTTCTTATTTTTCAAGCCACAGAAGATTTAGTCTTCCTGTTCCTCTTCTTCCTCTTCAGAGCTGTTCCTGTCCCTGTACTCAAGCTTTCCCTCAAGAAACTCTTCAGTAGCAATAATGGTAGGATTAGGAAGCTTTTCATAGAATTTTGAAATCTCTATTTGCTCCTTGTTTTCCTGTATCTCTTCGATAGTTTCAGAAGTGATGGCAAACTCATCCAGCTTGGCATGCAACTCTTGCTTGATGTCAACAGAGAGTTGTTTAGCACGTTTTGTTATGACGGCCAGTGCTTCATAGATATTGTTTGAATCCTCGATAAACTCATGGATATTTCTAGCCTTGGAGTTTGGATCGATGTTTTGAACCTGGTTTTTAATATCTGTCATTGTTCAAATCTTTTTAACTCATTTTTAGAATAGGCCATAATCTTATTGACCTCGTTGATATATTTTGAATCCGAATACTTATCCAAGAAGTACTCACATTTTTCCAATCCGCTGAGAAGACGCTCTTTTTTCTTTTCAAAAATCGAATTGCGTGCCAATTCGTAGTTTGATTTAATGCTTAAGTAGCGAATCTCCTCTTTTCTTTTTGTTTCAGGAAAGTCTTTTATCAAGGTTTCAAAGCCTACTACTGCAGACTGGAAATTACCCAAATCGTAATACAGCTTAGCGGATTCAAATGCCTTGACTTCCAGCTTCAATCTCATTTCATCAATCAGTTCATTGCACTCATCGACGCGCGTACTGTTCGGGAACAGGTTTGCGAAGCTTTGAAGTTCCTCAATAGCTGCGTATGTCGGTTGCTGATCCAATTTATAATTAGGCGACATCAGGTAATTAGAATAGGCGGACAAGAAGGCTATCTCCTCCTTTTTGGTACTGTTATAGAATGTCTTGGTGAAATTCTTGAAATAGTGTGCCGCCAGGATATACTGACCCGAATTATAATAGGTGTATGAGTACTTATAGAATAAGTCCTCTGCTTCTTCCTTGCCCCTGTAAAAAGGAATGACCAGTTCATAAAGAGACTGGGCTTTCAGATAGTCTTCCTTTTCGTAATATTCATTGGCTGACTTCAGAATGAGCTCTGGGTCATTACTTGTACGCACCTGCTCATAGCTTGACTTGCATGACTGGGTCAGGATTATCACAACAGCTAAAATGAATATTATACCAGGATTTTTCATAAGGGGTACAAAAGTAGCGCTTTTAGATGGTATTCACAATATGAATTATCTGAGGCAAAACGCTTTTATCACCAGACAAATTGTGGTGATTTTCAGTGGGTTTACGAAAAAAAACTTAGTAGTCTTCATTACTGACATTAATAAGCTTCAAACATAGATCTATAAGCTTCTTAAATATTCCATCATTTTTAAGAACCTTGCGGTCCTCACAGTGAAGACATGTATTTTACATTTTACTCCTATGCGAAATGTCGATTATTTTAAATTTTCTGAAATTTCGATCAGTCGATCTGCTATTTCACGGTCATTGGTGAGTCTTGGAACCTTGTTTTGTCCTCCCAGTTTACCCTTTTCCTTCATGTATTGTACAAAACTGCCTTCTGATAGAAGCCTGATCTTCAGGGTTTGCAGGATGCTACCCTCGATAAGATCCCTGTAATATATGTTTTGCCTTATCATCTCTTCATCAAGTTTATGCGCCAGTATGTCTGTTTGTGATACATTCCCGGCACACTCTATGAGCCACTCATGGTAGGGGAGGCCTCCTTCCGGCGGATTGACCTGGGGTGCCACCGTAAACTCTTTTACCTTGAGATCATAATCCCGACTGACGATATCCATGGCTTCTTCTACTTCCTTGGCTATAACATGTTCACCAAAAGCGGAGATAAAATGCTTTATTCTTCCTGAAACAACCAGGCGGTATGGATTCAGGCTCGTAAATCTAATTGTATCACCAATATTATAAGCCCAAAGCCCGGCATTGCTGCTTATGATGAGGGCATAATCCTTTCCGGTCTCGACTTCTGATAAGTTCAGCCTTGGCGGCTCATCATCGAAGAATTGATCTACGGGGATAAATTCAAAAAACATCCCCGCATAGGTATTCAGCAATAAGGATTCGTCGCCTATGGTATCCTGGAATGCGATGAATCCTTCCGAAGCAGGATACGTCTCCAAGGTATGAATACCTGCACCTGCGAGTTTTTCGAGATGGGCTTTATAGGGCTTATAGTTGACTCCTCCATGAATAAAGAGCTGGAAGTTGGGAAAAATATCCTTGACGGTTTCCTTTCCTGTCTGATCGAGAAGACGTTCATAATACATTTGCACCCATGGCGGGATCCCGCTGATCAGACTCAGGTCAGAATGGAGGCTGATCGCGACAATGCGATCCAGTTTTTCTTCCCAGTCTTCTATGCAGTTGGTGCTATAGTCGGGAATTTGATTGCTTCGAGCCCATCCGGGTACCTCATGGTTGACTATCCCTGACAGCCGCCCTGTTTTTATGCCTCCTTTATCCTCAAGAACAGGAGAGCCGGACAGAAAAATAAGCTGATGGGCAAATATGTCTCTTTTCGACTGTGCCAGGTAATTGAGTATGGCATTGCGGGCAGTATTGATATGGAAGGGCATGCTTTCCTTGCTTATAGGAATGTACTTCACACCAGAAGTGGTCCCGCTGGTTTTGGCAAAGTATTTAGGCCTTCCTGGCCAAAGAACATCTTTATCACCATCAATAATGCTCTGAATTTCATCACGCATGTCTTCATATCCTCTGACTGGGATTGCCTGCTTGAAATCTTCATAATCCTTTATATCGAGGAAATGGTATTTCTTGCCGATGGCGCAATGGGAAGCTTTTCGAAGGATGGATCGCATGATAGCTTCCTGGTCATGAAGGGCATTATCCGCCATTTTGCGAATATCGCGGCGCAACTTGCGGGCAAAAAGATTTGTTAAACTGGATTTTAGAGACATACGATCATATTTCCCGTATGTAATTACCCCATACCCATCCTTCCTGGCCCGCATATACGATGTGAGCCCACTTGCCCGACTCACCTTCTATGTAATAGGTATTGGTATCGTAATACATCAGCCGGACCTCGGAGTTTGCAGGGATTTTTTGGATGATATTGCTTTCAAGAGAAGGGCCTTGGCGCATGTTCAAGGTTTCGCTGTTGATGATGACCAGGGCCCGGCGACTTATTCCATTGCCTTCATAGGCTGCAAGCCGACTTTCCAGTTCTGCTATGATTGAATCCTTTTCCGCCAGCTGGTCCTGCAAGCTGAGGGTCGAATTGTCACTGAGTTTTGAAAATCCTCCTTTAAGAATTTTTAGGGGATTTTCTTTTTTAATGATGCTAATGACAAACCAGCCTACAACCAGTATGAAGAGTGTGGTGTAGATAATTCTTAAAATCTTTTTACCCTGATCTTTTGCCCCTCTTTTTCTCATCTTATAAATCTGCAGTCTTTGGTTATTTAAAATTATAAAAATGTAAACAAAGCCATTAGCTCAGCTTTTTTTAATACCTAATAATAGAATGCCGATATAATTAAATCTTTCGAACATAAATTTCCGTGCTGTGCTTGGCCGGCAAGACTATTTTGGTTTTGCCTCCGACCTGAATTTCCATGGAGTAGTCGAAATCAAACCGCCGGGTGACTTCAATCTGGCTTCCTATTGTCATCCCGGAGCTGCTCAGATATCGTAAAAAATCGGGGCTATGATTTCTGACACCTACCACCACGGCACGGTCATATTTGCTGAGGCTCACCAATGAGCTTTGATTGCGTAAGGTGAAGCGCCCGGCAGAATTGGGTATGGCTTCTCCATGGGGATCAAACTTAGGATTTCTAAGAAAATCATCTAGGGCTTCTATCATCTCTTCAGATTTGACATGTTTCAGTTGGTCGGCTATCCTTTCCAGTTTATCCCAGCTGAGCCCCAGTTTTTCAGACAGGAATACTTTCCACAGGCGTTCTCGGCGTATTATCCTGTTGGCATGCTTCATGCCTGTTTGGCTGAGTTTAACGCCTTTGTATTTTTCGTAGACGAGCAGGTCTTTGGAGGCCATACGTCTAATCATATCTGTCACTGACGCAGCAGAGGTATGCAAAACGGCAGCAATGTCATTGGTGCCGGCCGAACCGCGGTTCCGTTCAGTTAAATCAAAAACCGTTCGCAGGTAATTTTCTTCTGTATGGCTGAGCATATTTTTAGC
>RFSX01000049.1 GCA_009923745.1 Chitinophagia bacterium | reverse complement strand
ATTTTTTTATTCTAAATATTAAATAAAAAAAGCCGAAGACTTATGCCCTCGGCCTAGAAACCAACTATGAAAAAACTCTCTATTATGTAGCTAAACGCAAAAAGATCCAGAAATATTGGATGATTTCAAAAATTAAGGGAATACACCCAAGGTCATATAATCTGAAGCGACCTTATCGATTGCTGTTATAAAAGCAGCCGTTCTGAGATCTTCAACCTTTTTCTTTCTTCTAAATGTCTCCCTGATTTGAGCATAAGCTGTAATCATGGTTTCCTCAAGTCCGGATCGAACCAGGTCAACTTCATCAGCACCGCGCGTCAGAAAATCCCTTTCTTTCGCTCCTACTGTCTTGCCTGTGAACTTCTCTACAAGACCGACAATATTTGAAAAAGCGTTTTGATCAAACCTCTTCTGGATACGTCCATAGCGAACGTGAGATAAATTTTTAAGCCATTCAAAATAAGACACCGTTACACCTCCTGCATTGAGATACATATCTGGAATGATTGTAACACCTTTCTTAAGCAATATAGCTTCAGCATCAGCTGTCACAGGACCGTTAGCTGCCTCTGCAATAATCCTGGCTTTCACCTGCTTGGCATTGCCTTTATGGATTTGACTTTCAAGCGCAGCCGGCACCAATATATCACATTCAATACCTACCCAGTCTTCTCTCACCTTCAAAGTCTTACTTCCCGGAAAACCAAGAATGCTGCCCGTGTCCTTTCGGAACTTGAATAATTTAACGAGATCTATGCCATCTTCTTTTACAATCGTTCCTTCGATTTCAGAGACACCAATGACCTTAACGGCGCCTTCTTTTATTGAAATAGTTCCAGTGTAATAACCGACATTACCAAGCCCCTGGATAACCATAGTCTTCCCTTCTATGCCTGGTTCTACTCCCATTCTTTTGCAATCATCATCATAGCTGAGCATCTCACGCAGACCATAGAACACGCCCCTACCTGTGGCTTCGGTCCTTCCTCGAATACCATTCTGAGCTACGGGCTTACCCGTGACACAGGCAATCGAATCCAACTCTCCGTTTTTCATCTGCTGATAGGTATCTACTATCCATGCCATTTCGCGAGCGCCTGTGCCATAATCAGGAGCCGGAACATCAAGACCAGGACCTATAAAACCCTTTCGGATCAACTCAACAGTGTAACGCCTTGTGATTCTTTCAAGTTGCTCCGGAGTATATTTTCTGGGGCTTACTTTAACACCACCCTTGGCACCTCCAAAAGGAACATCAACCAAGGCGCATTTGTAGGTCATAAGACTGGCCAGTGCCATAACTTCTTCCTGGTTAACTAGGTGACTGAAACGAATACCTCCCTTGGTTGGTTGGCGGTGATGGCTGTGCTGAACCCTGTATGCCTCTATCACCTGGTAAGAATTTCCAATCTTTACGGGAAAATTCATTTGGTAAACGGAGTTGCACACTTTGATCTGATCCAACAGACCTTTAGGGTGCTTGGTCAGAGCAGCAGCTTTGTCAAAACTTCTTCCTACGCTTTGGTAGAAACTGGCTTGCTTGTTACTCATCTTTTTGATGTTTTTCAAGTTTTTTCAACCTCAGATCCATTCTAATGAGGAATACAATCAGAACAGTAAAGAGGATTAAAACTACTGCAAGAACGGTATTTATTTTACCTGTATTCCTGAAAAAGTCATCGGTTAGAGCCTGTGCTGAAAGTGCTTCCGAGAAGAATAGGGCAATTAAAAAAACGTAAATAAAATTTGATTTCATATTAGGGGACGAATCTCGCTAAAATTTAAATATTAGCCAATCATTTTAGCTGTTCTATTTCATTCTGTCGTAAAAAAAATCTACACACAGCAAACTTAGATCCGTGCGACTTTGATCGATTTAAATACACCATATTTAAGAACTTTTAAGGACCGGACAAATGTGCAATCAATCCCTTGAGATAAGTTCGAGTCTGGACCTCAATTGAGCCATCCACAATCCTATAAGAAAATAGGCAACGATAGCTGGATAGAAAACCATACGCATGGTGTTATCCATATCGTAGCTGCTGAAGGCAGGATTTCCGCCATTACCAGGATGGAGGCTATCTGTCAATCGCGGTATAACCATGACGAGTACCATGAGCATGGCAAAGGCAAATAAATTGAAGACCGAAGAGAGCCTTGCCCGTGTGTCCGGATCTGAAACCGATGATCTTAAAATCCAATAAGCCAGGTATACCAGGAGAGCTATTGCTGTCATATTGAGTTTGATATCATTAGTCCAGAAAGCTCCCCAGGTGTATTTAGCCCACATAGATCCCGTCAAAAGTCCGGCTATACCGAAAACGATAGCAACCGTTGTAACTGAAGACGCTTTTATATCAAATTCAAATTTCTTGGAAATGAGGTAACGAATACTATAGTAGCAAGAAAGGATAAGTAAAGCAAACATTGCCATCCATATTGCCACATGAAAATAAGTATTCCGGCTTGTTTCATAGAGGATATGCTGGAATGGAAAAGCAAGTTGTTTACGCGTCTTGATTTCATCTAGACCATAAAAAACCTGTGGTCGCATATAAGCCATCTCAGCTGATTTTATATTGATGGCGTTCCTGAAAAAATAATGTCCTTCAAGACTATTATCTATCATTAAAGAAGCCATAAGGCCATTCCTACTCTGAACATCAATGCCATTACCCAGGGTATCAAATTCAGCTTTCAGATAGGTATCATTGATCACAGAAACGGATTTTGACATTATCAACCTATCTCCTGGCAACCAAAGCCATGCCCGTATATCATCAGCTTGCCCGAGACGCGTATTGTAGGTTCTCACTTCCGTAGTAAATGGTTCAGCTACCCTGGCATCTGAATTGAAGACTTCAATAATACCCGGCTTGAGCGGAATCAGAAAGCCAGCCACCAAAACATACAGCATCAATAGAATCGCCATCCATTTCCACCATTCGATTTTCAATAACTGATTCATGATTTCCAGATTAAGGGTATAAATATGATTGATAAACTCAAGAGCAGCAAGTCGATACCCGACAAGATCAAAAGATACTGCGACGAATCCGGATCCTGGAAAAAACCTTCAGAAATCAGGCTCAACCTCATGCCCAATAACAGGATTGGAATGACAAGCGGCAGAGAAAGTATGGCCACCAGTCCCGTTTGCCTGTCACTGTATGAAGCTATAGCTGAAACAAGACTCAGGATTAACGATAGACCGAGGGCACACAATAGGAAAGTCTTTCCAAACAAAAAAGCATTCACCAGTGCTGACCCACTGAAAAGCATTTGCAACAAAATCAAGACGAGGCCAGCAATGATCAACTTTAAGTAGCTGAACGCAAATTTTGCCAGAAATAAATCGACCGGATCATAGAGCTGGTAAATATTTAACTTTCTTTTTCTGGATTGATAACTGAATACACCGCCCACAATATTGATACATGTGAAAAGGAAGATCACCCAAAAGAGCCCCATCTTTACGGGCCCCTCAAGACTGCTGAATATTTTGAAAACAACAAAGCTAATGGCAATCAAGTAGAGCAAAGAACTCAGAAACACAGACGCGTCCCTGCGTTCAATTAATAACTCCTTGGAAATAATGTAATAAATATTTTTGATCATGCCTGGGTTCAAAATTACGAATTCCAAAATGCCCGAAAGCTGAAAACCAAAATAGAATGGTCATATTCCCGTTTAATTTACAGTCAATCCCCCATTATAACTGCTCCTGAAAACACATTAAGTTTTTAATTAATGTATAAACGGCACATTTTGAATTATATACATTAATTATTATGTTTGTACCAGGGAATTAAACAGGAAAACCCAAAATCGGTTCTTATGAAATATGGACTAGTAATTATATGGCTTTTAAATACCCTTGTTCTGGGTGCTTTTGAACCTTATTATCATTCTGTAAAAGCAGAACCCGGTGACGGCATTTATTCTCTACTCAGAAGGTACCAGCTTATCGATTACCAATGTAATAAAACCAAGTTTCTGGAACTGAATGAACTCAGGATGAATGATGTTCTCATAGCTGGCAAGGAGTATATATTGCCTATTAAAATTTATGAGTACAATGGTACGAGTATTCGAACAACAATAGGTATCAATGACTGGGACCAGGCCGTCAGGATTAAAGATTACAACGATAAGATTCTCGATAAAAGCCTCAGAAGAACAAAGTATGAGGATAGCAATATCCTGTGGGTGCCACACCATGAGTTGGAATGTGTAAAAAGTGAAAGCGGTGCAGAAGTTCAGGCAATCAGCGAGAAACCAAAAGAATCCATAAAAAAAGGAACATACAAGCAAGTTGAGATATTTGGGGATAACCACAAAATGGTTGAAATCGTGTCCGACGACCTAAGTGATAAAGTGTATTACCTCGTTGCCGGACACGGTGGCCCTGACCCTGGAGCAATGTGCGGAGAATGTTCTAACACGCTTTGCGAAGACGAATATGCCTACGATGTTATCCTCAGGTTAGCACGATATCTTATTGCACGGGATGCTATCGTACATATTATCATCCAGGATGAAAACGATGGCATCAGAGACGATGAGATCCTGGATTGCGATTACGATGAAAAATGCTTGGGCACCAAAATACCGCGTAACCAGAAGTTGAGGTTGAGGCAAAGAGCTGAAGCTATCAACGAATTGTACATGTCCTATAAGAAAAAAGGATATACCGACCAGGTAGCAGTTATGATCCATATCGATTCCAATAACAAAGGCCATAGACAGGACGTGTACTTCTATCACCACAAAACAAGTAAATCCAGTAAAAAACTGGCGCAGTCGCTGCAATCCACCTTTAAGGAGAAGTATAATCACTTTCAAAAAAACAGAGGCTACCATGGCTTTGTCAGCACAAGAAACCTGTACATGCTGAATTACACTCTGCCTACATCTGTCTTTGTTGAATTGGCAAACATCCGCAATAGCTTTGACCATAAAAGGATCGTCATACCAAGCAACAGGGAAGCTCTGGCCAAGTGGCTCTTTGAAGGTATTACAGAGGCTCAGCTCTGATAAAGCATATTGCAACCTCTCAGATCCGAGTCCTTCAGCCTACCATGAAGGTCGAATGAACCATCCGCATAACAGGTACATAAGTCGTCCGTCATGACAAAAGAAAGCGTATCTACATTGCCAAGGTCAACAAAAGCTAACTGTGCCGTCTTTCCATACCTGGCATTTTTGAAAGGGTCATTTATCTCTTTGGGAATCAGTCTCAGGCTTTTACCCGGAAGGTACAAACCGCTGTACCCTTCTACCGTATAAGCCTGGGAAAACATCTCTGTCATACCATATTCCGAGTCGATACTACTCGATGGAAAAACCCTTTGAAGTTCATCCTTGATTTCTTCATAGGTAAGCTCACGCCGTCTGCCTTTCATTCCACCAGTGAAAATAAATTTCAACCTCTTAGAATCGTTTCTGAAGCTCTCTGCAAAATCAAGCAGGGCAAAACTGACACCGAATATCAAAACTGTCTTATCGCTTTGAGCCAGCAATCGATTAACAGCATTATGCAGACCTTCAAAATCATACATATAAAAAGCCTGTTTATCTTTATTGTATATTGACATGAGGTGAGTCACCATGGATACCAGGGAAGAATGTCCAGCCTCCATATAGGATGGAAGCAATCCTAAAATTTCATAATTATCTCCCTGGTAAAAGTTCTTGAAAATGGAATGAGAAAGTTTGTGGTAAAATTCGATATCCTTGACATGATGCATGGACCTTTCAAACATCTCCGTTGTTCCACTGCTTTTGAAAACCTGACCATCAGACCAATCGCCTGATTTTATTTCATACTTTTTATATAGGCCTATAGGCAAACACGGGATTTCTTCAAAGCTTCGGGGAGTAATATCCAATTTTCCGGACAGGCGTAGAAACTCCCTGTAAATACTGTTGTGCTCTGCCTGATACTTGAAAATATCAAGAGCAAGTGCATTAAAGGAAATCTTATTTTTCCCTTCAACAAATTCGAGTATTTTAGATTTAATATTCACCAATCAGCGGTTCTGACACAAATTTAGTTCTATTGAAAATGAAATTTAATAGCCTGGTACTCTTCGCCTTTGCGGGCTTCATGTCCTGTGCAACAGATCCCGGATTCAGTGATACTCCGGAAATCGAATTCATTTCGTTCAGCAAAGATACAATGGTACAAAATAGTCTGAATACAGACTCTACATTTCTGACGATTGCTTTCAGAGATGGTGATGGCGATATTGGCACCGGCAAAAACGGGGTAAGTGAAAATATAGTCCTGACGGATTCAAGGACTGGAACCGTCTTTGACCGCTTTAAAATTCCTGACATCCCTGTTTCTGGCATTCAAAGCGGTATAGAAGGTGAAATCACGATGAAGGTTTTTACAACCTGCTGCATATTCCCTGACGGCACTCCTCCTTGTCTTAATCCTCCAGACTTCAAAAGCAACGAATTGAGTTTTGAAATTGAAATGATTGACGACAATGGGAATCGCAGCGGGAAAGTAATCAGCTCCACGATTACTCTGCTGTGCGACTGAGCCAGTCAATTTCTTTCTTAAGTTTATTTAGGGTATCCAGTTCTATCTTGTTGTAATCGTAGCTATAAGTCCATCGGCATTCCGGAGGCAAGGACATCAGTATGGATTCTATATTACCCCCTGTATCCAGACCAAATCGAGTGCCTTTATCCCAAACAAGATTAAATTCTACATAACGCCCTCTTCTGTGGAGCTGCCATTCCTTCTCCCTCTCGGTATATGCTTTATCGGAATATTTATTGAACACCTCAGAATAACAGTCTAAAAACGAATCTCCAACATCGATGACAAAATCAAACAATCGATCTTTGCTGGCTCTTTTAGAATCCATACGATCGAAAAAGATACCTCCAATACCACGGGTTTCGTTCCTGTGCTTCAGATAAAAATAATCATCTGCCCATTTTTTGAATTCCGGATACCATGCGTGATCATATTTATCACAGGTTTCCTTTAAGCTCCTGTGAAACTGAGCTGCATCTTTATCAATTATATAGTGTGGTGTCATATCAATGCCGCCGCCAAACCACCAGGGCCCTTCAGAGGTCTCAAAGTATCGGACATTCATGTGTATAATGGGAACATGGGGATTTCGCGCATGTAAAACTATGGAAACACCCGTAGCAAAAAAACGATTTGGTCCCAAGCCCAAAGCTTTCGATATTCGCTCAGGCATATCGCCCATAACAGCTGAAAAATTTACGCCTCCCTTTTCAATATGTTGACTCTGTATTATTCGGGTACGGCCGCCACCTCCTTTTTCGCGGTGCCATAAGTCTTGCCTGAAACGTCCTAGTCCATCTAGGTTTTCAAGGCCCTTGCATATCCTGTCCTGCAGATTTTTAAATTCGGATTCAATATTTTGCCGGTCTATCATTGATTCATGTATTGCTCCACAGCATCTACCGTTTTCTTGGAATTACCGACAAATGATATTGCATCAAAAATGAAGATAGGCCTCTTAAGAAAAGTATATTCTTCGAGCATGTAGCGCTTATAATCATCTTCGCTTAAATCCATTGTATTCAAACCCATTGATCGGTACTTCATGGCCCTCTTGCTGAAAAGTGCTTGATAGGAACCATGCTCTGAAGCCAATCTGTCTAGGACTTCTTCACTGATGTTTTCTTCCTTGATATTCCGGACTTCATGAGGCCATTCCAGTTCCTTCAGGATTCTTTGGCAAGTTGAACAGCTGTTAAGTATGTAGGCTGTAGGCATTTCTAATTTTTCCGCGAATTTACAAAATACACCAGGTCCAAGTTAGAAAATCAAACTTATCCCGCCATCCCTCATTGAATCATTGTATCATTGTATCATTGAATCATTGTAACATTGTAACATTGCAAGCTTGATATGATCCCACAATCAGAATTGATCCTTAATCCTGATGGAAGCATTTACCACCTCCAGGCAAAGCCAGGTCAATTGGCAGAGCGGATTATTACGGTTGGAGACCAGGAAAGGGTTGATTTATTTGAAAGGCATTTTGAAAAAATCGACACCAGGATCACCAACAGGGAATTCCGCATTATTACCGGGACAGTGCGTGGCGAACGCATCAGTGTGCTTTCTACCGGGATCGGCACGGACAATATTGATATTGCCATTAATGAAATAGATGCTCTTTTTAATATTGATTTTGAAAAACGTACGGTCAAGGATGATAAAACCATATTACATTTCATACGGGTCGGAACTTCCGGGGCGATACGTCCTGAAATCAAAATCGACAGCTTCATTCGTTCGAGTTCTGCCATTGGCTTTGATGGCTTGATGCACTTCTACGACTCCAGTCATGTAAGAAATCTTGCATTGGAAGGAATAATCCGTAGTCACATGAAAATGTATACATTATATGCCATAGATGCGTCATCACATCTCCTTGATCATTTCGATTCAATAGGTAAGGAAGGAATAACTATAACAGCGCCGGGATTTTACGCACCCCAATCGCGTAAATTGAGACTGGATTTCAGTTTTGACATCATCAAATCCGTTCTTGAAATCGAACTCGAAAATCAGGCCATCACCAATCTTGAAATGGAAACCGCCGGCATCTATGGACTTGCCAGAATGCTGGGTCATGAAGCCATATCACTTAATGCTATATTAGCTAACCGTTATACAGGGGAATTCTCTGATAAGCCGTCTTCTACGATCAACCATCTTGTAGAACAAGCCTTAGAGCTGGCCTTAAAGATATAGCTATCAGCTATTGCCTTTATTGTAGTCTGCAAGAAATTTCTCCAATCCAATATCCGTCAAAGGATGATTAAACAAACCCATAATTGTTGAAAGAGGACATGTTGCGATATCCGCACCGGCTTTAGCGGCCTGTACAATATGTCGGCTGCTTCTAATTGAGGCGGCAAGAATCTCTGTCTCATACATCTGAATCGCATAAATTTCTGCGATCTCTTCAATGAGGGCAATACCATCCCAATTGATATCGTCTACCCTCCCTACAAAAGGTGAAATGTATGTCGCCCCTGCTTTGGCAGCCAGAATGGCCTGACCCGCAGAAAATACAAGCGTGCAGTTGGTCTTGATCCCATTCTGAGAAAAATAGCTGATCGCTTTAATACCATCCTTAATCATTGGCACTTTGACAACGATATTGGGAGCAAGAGATGCCAGGTATTCACCTTCACTGATTATTCCTTTGTAGTCGGTAGCAATGACTTCTGCGCTCACATCTCCTTCTACAATAGACGCGATGCGTTTATAATGCTCCTCAATATTTTTAGCCCCGGTGATCCCGGATTTAGCCATAAGTGAAGGGTTGGTTGTTACACCATCTAGGATTCCAAGGTCATGGGCCTCTTTAATCTGGTCAAGGTCTGCGGTATCAATAAAAAATCTCATAGTATTGGTTTGAAATGAAAAGTGAGGAAACAAACCTAACCGCTCAACCGCCTACCCTTGCTGCATTTCTGCCCTGGGGGAGTTAAGCAGGAGCTGGCTGTCTGCCCCTCACCGGCCGTAAAAGTAATGAGTTATAGCTTATAAAGAAAGAAAAGAAGCCAATTATAAATCCCACCAGTTTTTAGTCGGATACGCTGCAATTATATTTAGCGTTTCGCCTCCTACCGGATGATTGAATTCGATGCGTCTGGCATGCAAGGCTATGGACCGGTCTGATAAGGCATCCTGTTTTTTGTATTTGAAATCTCCAAGAATCGGGCAGCCAATCGCATTCAATTGAACTCTAATCTGATGGGGTCTGCCCGTTTGAAGTTCTACCTCTAACAAATGATGATGACCCTTTGTCTCCCGAAGGTATCTATAATGAAGTACCGCTTTTTTACTGCCTTCGACCTCCTTATCAAAACTGAATACTTTATTTATATTTCTTTCCTTTCGCAGATAGGATTCTACCGTTCCGGCTGTGTTCGGAGGAGGACCAAGACAAAGGGCATGGTATATCTTTCGTATTTCACGTTTTTTAATCATGCGATTCACTCTTTCGAGTGATTTGCTTGTCTTACAGCTAATAATGACCCCGCTTACTGGCCTGTCAAGCCTATGTGGTAAGCCTAAATACACATTACCCGGCTTGTTATAGGCTTCTTTAATATACTGTTTGCATAGATCAATTATGGATGCATCTCCTGTTATATCGCCTTGCGATAGTACGCCTGCCCTTTTATTTATGATCAAAAGGTGATTGTCTTCGTATAATATTTCACTCTTTAGTATTT
>RFSX01000048.1 GCA_009923745.1 Chitinophagia bacterium | reverse complement strand
TTAAATAAGACTTGCAAGGAAATTATAAGTTTTTTTAAAATAAATATTTAGAGCAAATTCAGGGAGTGCTTGATCGAGTATTTTGCAAGCAAATAAGCCTTCTTCCGGTTGCGGATTCGCACCCTCTCAGACAATATTTTTTCGAAGCTTAAGCCCTTGATTTTCATGAAGAGATTGTAATAAAAGATGTAGGCAATGTACACCCCAAATCGAGCACCGCGGGGCAACATCAAAATGCCTTTCAGGCCCTCCGAAAAATCCAACCCTATGTCTTCCTCAATTTCCTTTTTCTCCTGGTCACTGAAATAATTGAGGTCAACACCAGGAAAATAGGTCCTCCCTTTATTGTAATAATCGTCTCTGATATCTCTTAAAAAGTTGATCTTTTGGAAGGCAGAACCCAAGGCCATCGCATACGGTTTTAGCCTTTGATAGGCTTCCTCGTCATTGGGCAGGAACACCCTCAAACACATTAAACCAACCACCTCGGCAGAACCGTAAATATACGTTTCATATAAAGCCCTGTCATAAGTCACATCATCAAGGTCCATTTCCATGGAATGCAAAAAAGCATCTATCAATTCATACTCGATATTGTATTCCTTAACCACATCCTGGAACGACTGTAAAATTGGATTCAGACTAATCCCTTCCCTGATAGCATTGTCTGTATCTTTTCTGAACCTCTGAAGAAGCTCTTTCTTATCAAAATCATGAAAGGTGTCTACGATCTCATCCGCAAAACGCACGAAGCCATAAATGGAGTATATGGGCTTCCGGTACTTCTTGGCAAACAATCGTATACCCAAAGAAAATGAAGTACTGTAACGCTTGGTCACATGACGACTGCACTCACTACATACATTTGTATATAAATCAAGCATACTGTCCATATTTTCTTGCAATTTCCCGTCCTACAAGCTGACCTGATATGATTGATGGTGGCAATCCCGGTCCAGGCACGGTCAATTGACCTGTATAATACAAATTTTTTAGCTTATTATTCCTTATAGATGGCTTTAAAACCGCAGTTTGGTCAAGTGTGTTTGCCAATCCGTAGGCATTCCCCTTATAAGAATTATATGCAGCCTTGAAGTCTTTGACACTGAAAAATTTCTTAACGATTATATTATCGGATATTGTTGTCCCGGTAAATGCTTCTATGCGATCAATAATCACCTTGCAGTAATTTTCAAGTATGGCATCATTACTGTCATCCAAATCCGGAGCCAGGGGAATAAGTACAAATAAGTTTTCAAATCCTGCCGGGGCCACAGAGTCATCTGTCTTGGAAGGAGCGCATATATAAAATAATGGATCTGAAGGCCATTGAGGCTTCGTATATATTTCATCGGCATGGCGCTTGAAGTCAGCATCAAAAAACAGATTGTGGTGCTTTATACCCTCGAGCTTTTTATCGAGGCCAATAAAAATCAATAAACTGGAAGGAGCCATCTTTCTCTTATCCCAATATGATTCAGAGTAGTTTGAATATTGCGGGTCTAGAATATGCCTGTCTACATGATGGTAATCAGCCCCAGCCACAACACCATCAGTTTCAATAAGCTGTCCATTCACTTTCAAGGAAGAAACAGACTTAGCTGTATATTCAAATGATTCCACAGCGGCGTTCAAATTAAATCTGACACCCTGGTCTTCTGCTATCTGCCTGAAAGCATCTGCAATTTTGTTCATACCACCCATGGGATACCAAGTGCCCAATTTTAAATCGGCATAATTCATAAGGCTGTACAAAGCCGGAGTGTTTTCTGCAGTTGCCCCAAGGAACAGGACAGGAAATTCCAGTATCTGACGAAGGCGTTCATCCCTAACCGTTTTCTTTACCTCACTGGCAATTGAGCGGAAGAGTTGCAGACGGAAGGCATTTTTGACCACTTCATAACTCATAAACTCCGTCAGGGATTGCCCCGGCTTCCAGACGAAATCATCCATGCCTACCCTATATTTAATTTCAGCGTGCTTGATGAACTTTCTAAGTTTAGCTCCAGATCCCTTCTCAATGCTTTCAAAGAGATTAACCAAACTTTCAAAATCAGCAGGTACATCAATGTGTTCATCCTTGCTGAATACGACCCTGTAAGATGGGTCAAGCCTCTTTAGCTGGTAAAAGTCTTTAGACGTCTTACCAAACTCCCTGTAGAAGTTTTCAAATACCTCCGGCATCCAATACCAACTGGGACCCATTTCAAACCTGAATCCTTTGCTTTCAAAATGATTCAGTCGCCCTCCGGCCTTATCATTTTTTTCATAGATTTCAACATCAAATCCTGCCTTTGCTAATGTGGCAGCAGCACTCATGCCTGCCAGACCCGAACCTATTACACTTATTCTTTTCAATGCATTTTGTTGTGATACGAAAAATCTAAAAATATGAATTTAACACAAGTGTTTAAATAAAATAGCCCCGGCGGAAACGCCGGGGCTATAATTTCATTTTGAAAGAAGAAAATTATGCTTTTCCTCCGTTCAGCTTATCCTGTAATTCTTTCAATTTATCCCAGTCGCCATCAGCAGCTATAGCAGCTTGATCAGGCCATGTGGTAGGATCATGAATTTTGTATCTAGGTCCTGCAGCTTCAAGGATTTCCTTAAGCTGATCTACAGACGCTTCAGATAACTCTTTGAAACTTGTAAGGCCTGCATTAGCAAGATGCTCGGCGGTTTTAGGACCGATGCCTTCAATCTTCTTAAAGTCATCACCTTTAGCAGATTTCTTGGCTGCAGCCTTCGCTGGCTTCTTCTCAGCAGCTGCTTCCGCAGCAGCTTCCTCTTTCTTCTCCTCAGATTTCTCCTTTGCTTTAGGAGCTGCCTTTTTAGGTGCCGGCTCATTGAAAGCATCTTTAAGCTCAGAGAAAACCCCAAGATCTCCAAGGGTTGTACCCTCTACTTTTGAATTGGTCTTCTTGATAGTAGCTCTCGTTTGCTTGCGTTGCTTTTCTACCTCTCTTTTCACCTCACCTTCTGCTTCTCTCTTAATATCATCAAGGTAACGCAGGTGAGAAACGATTATTCGCTTGTCGTCCCTGTTAAACTCGATCACCTTTACAGTAAGCTTTTCATCTACCTCAGCAAGATTTCCATCTTCTTTCTTGATGTGCTTGATCGGAGCAAAAGCCTCCAGGCCGTAAGGCAACTGTACGATAGCACCCCTGTCCTCTTTTTTGATGACTGTTGCTTCGTGATATGATCCCATTGGGAATACGTTTTCGAAAGTATCCCACGGATTCTCTTCCAATTGCTTGTGTCCTAAAGACAGCTTTCTGCTTTCCTTGTCCACTTCAAGAATGACGGTTTCGATTTCATCGCCTACCTTGGTAAATTCAGATGGGTGTGTATATCTCTTTGTCCATGACAAATCAGATATGTGAACCATTCCGCCAACGCCTTCTTTCAATTCTACAAATACACCGTATGGAGTCAAGTTTTTAACGACACCTGTAACTTTTTTTCCAGCCGGATAGTCGTCAATAACTTTTGCCCAAGGATCTTCAAGCAATTGCTTGATTGAAAGTGACATCTTTCTTTCCTCCCTGTCAATAGTAACCACCTTAGCTTCGAACTCCTGTCCAAGAACAAAGAATTCTCTTGCATTAACTGGTTGGTTGCTCCATGACACTTCTGATACGTGGATCAATCCTTCGACACCTGGAATGATTTCTAGGAAGGCACCGTAATCTTCAATATTTACAATCTTACCTTTAACAGTAGATCCTTCCTGAACATCTTCTCCAAGAACTTCCCATGGATGCGGTTGCAATTGCTTCAGACCAAGAGAGATTCTTTTCTTATCCTCATCAAAGTCAAGTACAACAACATTCAATTTCTGATTCAGCTCAAGCACCTCATTTGGATGGTTGATACGTCCCCAGGAAATATCTGTTATATAAAGAAGTCCGTCAACACCACCCAGGTCCATGAAAGCTCCAAAGTCAGTGATATTCTTAACGATACCTTCAAGAACCTGCCCTTTCTCAAGACCAGCAATAATAGATTCTCTCTGATCAGCAAGATCGCTTTCGATAAGAGCTTTGTGAGATACGACGGCATTTTTGATAACCTCGTTGATCTTCACAACTTTGAATTCCATTGTCTTGCCTACGTATGAATCGTAGTCAATAATAGGCTTGATATCAATTTGAGAACCAGGAAGGAAGGTCTCAAGACCACCTACATCAGCAATAAGACCACCTTTGGTTTTGCTTACTACATTACCTTTAATAATGGTACCGTTCTCGTAAGAATCAACAATATCATCCCATGCTTTGATCAGCTTGGCCTTTCTTCTTGAAAGCTGAAGCTGTCCTCTTTCATCTTCTTTTGCTTCGATGTACACCTCAACAGTATCCCCTACTTTCAAATCAGGTCTGTCCCTGAATTCAGTAAGAGGTACCAAGCCATCAGACTTGTAATTGATATCCAAAAGCACATTACCATCATTGATCGATGATACTGTCCCTTTTACAAGTTCGAATTCTGAAATATTATTGAGTGACTTTTCATAGTCAGACAAATATTTCTCAACTTCTTTTTCTGAGTAATTTAATGTGTGTTTGTTACCAACTGACCAGTCATAGTCATCGTGAGGAGTAGCTGAAAGAGCTGAGTTTTCATCCTCAACTTCAATCTCTACTTTTTCGGGAGAGTGATCTTCATCATCGGAATCCTCCTGACCATTTTCAGTGTTATCAGTTTGGTCATCCTGTACTTGATCTTTTACTTCTTCCGCTGGAGTTGTTTTTTCTTCGTTTTCAAGATTCTTATCTTCAGACATATTGAATCAGGTTTGTATGCCGCACACATTATGTGCTGCAGAGGTTAATAAATGGAGCGCAAAGATATAATAATTCCAATTCCAAAAAAGGCCTAAAGCTAAATTTGCTATAAAAATTTATATCCTACAATTCCTTGAATTACAGAATCTTATAAAAAGATCAATCCTGAATCAATTGAAGCGGCAAGGGAAGCTTGAAAAGCTTTATGATCAACCGTTGAAAAAATTGTATTTTTCGAAGGCTTAAATATGAACACATGACAGCACATAAACCCTGGTTAGATAATTATCCGAGCGGGATACCCGCCAATATTGACCCCGACAAATATTCTACAATTCTGGAATACCTGGATGAGGTGTGTAAAAAGAATGCAAACAAGCCTGCCTTCTCATTCATGGGAAAAGAAATGACATACAAACAACTGGATAACTTGAGCACGCAATTTGGTGCCTACTTGCAAAGCAGAGGCCTCAAGCCAGGTGACAAGTTTGCGATAATGATGCCCAATCTGCCGCAGTATCCTATTGCACTTTTTGGAGCATTGAAGGCCGGTCTCGTCGTGGTCAATACCAACCCTTTGTATACACCCCGCGAAATGGAACATCAATTCAATGATTCAGAGGCGAGAGGTATACTTATCCTGGAAAACTTTGCTGCCAACCTTGAAAAAATACTGGACAAGACAAAAATTGACGTTGTTTTGACGGCATCAATCGGAGATATGCTTGGTTTTCCCAAAAAGCACGTTGTCAATTTTGTGATTCGTAAGGTCAAAAGGATGGTACCCAGATACCACCTGAAGAATACGGTGAATTTCGCGGAAGCCATGACTCAGGGTAAGAAGTTCAAAATCAATTCAGACTTTGAAAATAACCCGCACGATGTCATTGTTCTTCAATATACCGGAGGCACAACGGGTGTAAGTAAAGGCGCCATGCTGACCAACAGAAACCTGGTGGCCAATATGATGCAAATCAAAACCTTCATAACACCCTATCTGAAGGAAGGAATTGACCAGGTTATCCTGGCCCCACTACCCATGTATCACATCTTTGCCTTTACCATCAATTGCCTGGCAGCAATGGATATGGGAGCGCTTTCGGTATTGGTTCTCAATCCTAAACAACTGGACACAGTGGTCAAAGAATTTGATCGTTACAAAATAACAGGAATGACTGGTGTCAATACATTGTATAACGCTCTTTTAAATAATGAAAAATTCAAAAATGCAGACTGGACTCACCTTCAGTTTGTGGCAGCAGGAGGTACGGCCCTGCAAAAGTCAGTGGCCCTGGAATGGGAAAAACTGACGAATACCATCATATCAGAAGGCTATGGAATGACAGAAGCTTCGCCTGTTGTAAGCTCTAACCCTTACGGCGCATCGCGCTTGGGTACAGTCGGTATACCCGTACCTTCAACTGAAGTGAGGATTATTACTGAAGAAGGCGAGGTATTGCCTTTGGGTGCTATTGGTGAAATCCAGGTCCGTGGTCCGCAAGTCATGAAGGGCTATTACAAAAAGCCGGAAGAAACAGCAAAAACGATAACCGCGGACGGCTGGTTGAATACCGGTGATATAGGCATGCTTGACAGCGACGGTTATCTGAGTATAGTAGACCGTAAGAAAGATATGATACTCGTGTCTGGTTTTAATGTATACCCGAATGAAATTGAAGATGTTGTGGCCATGCATCCAAAAGTGCTGGAGTCTGCTGCGGTAGGAATCCCCAGTGAAAAATCAGGTGAGTGTGTTAAAGTCTTCGTCGTCAAGAATGACAAATCATTGAGCGAAGAGGAACTGATTCGACATTGCAGGGAAAACCTTACGGGATATAAAGTTCCTAAAGAGGTAGAGTTCAGAGAAGAACTGCCTAAAACCAATGTGGGTAAAATTCTAAGAAGAGCATTAAAGGAATAAGCCTCTGGCTTATTCTTTTATCAACTCGATATTAATCTCTTCAGCAACCTCTTCGTGGAATTGAATGGTTACTGGATAAGTACCTATTTCTTTAGGCTCCTCAGATAGAAGTATTTTCTTTCTTTCCAGCTCTATTTCGAAATTTTCTTTCAGAGCCTGGGCGATCTGTACGTTTGTCACCTTACCGAATATCTTTCCTGAAGTTCCGGATTTCACACCTATCTTGAGGGTTTGTCCTTTAAGTTTTTCAGCCATTGCCTTGTATTCATCTATACGGGCGTTTTCATTGGCTTTTTCCTCCTCGATAAGCTTCTCCAGCTTTTTCCTGTTGGTAGCGTTAGCTATAACAGCGAAGCCCTGAGGTATAAGGTAGTTCCTTCCGTATCCTGGCTTGACAGACACTACATCGTGCTTGTCGCCAAGCTTATCCATTGTTTGAAGTAATATTATATCCATGACCTAGAAGCTTATTATTTTAATAAATCAGTTACGTACGGAAGAATGGCAAGATGTCTCGCTCTTTTAACCGCTACCGCGACTTTCTTCTGGTACTTGAGTGAGTTGCCTGTAATTCTTCTTGGAAGAAGTTTTCCCTGCTCATTTACAAATTGCGTTAGGAAATCAGGATCCTTATAGTCAATATGACGGATACCAAATTTTTTGAATCGGCAATACTTCTTCTTGTCTTTTCCAATATTTGGATTGCTGAGAAATTTAATGTCGTCTCTTGATGCCATAGTCTTAATTTTTTATTCCTCCTCGGAGCGATCAACGCCACCGGTGAGTTTTTCTTTTAAAGAATTGAGTTCTGCCCATTTGCCATCAGCAGCAAGCTTAGCCTGTTCTGGCCATGTGCCTGGATCATGTGCAGCATAGCTGGATCCTCCTTTAGACAAGATGCTTTTCAAGTCTTCGATAGATGCATTAGCTACGTCCCCATAAGATTTCACGCCGGCTACTACGAGCAGGTTAGCAATTTTAGGGCCAACGCCTTCGATAAGTGTAAGATCATCTTTCACTACGAATTCATCTTTTTTGCCCTCTTTGCCTTCCACTTTACTGGCTTTCTTGCCTATCAAACCGTTGCGCTTGTCATCGTTGTACTTGACACCATATTTGTCAAGCTTTACGCTAAGAAATCTCATAATGCGTTCGTCCCTGCGCATAGCAAGTTCGATCTTTGGAATCACAGTACCGTTCTCGGTCTGGAATTCGATAGTTCTGTAAACGCCTGAATTTCTTTTGTTGATAGGATAAGCCAGTTGCTTCAAACCCGTTTCGTCAACGTGGACTATGTTGCAACCTTCATTTTCCAAAAGCTTTTCATAAGCTTTAGCTGCCGTCTTAATTTCATCACCTGGCAGTACGGGATCGATGATGAATGTAATTTCGTACTGTTTCATTAAATATCTTAATTCACGTTCGATTTAAAAAGGGGTGCAAATATATAGTTTTAAATTATTCCGCGCAATCATAATTTTTAAACTAATTCATTCTCTCTATTCCGGAGTATCCCTGATTTATAGCTTCAAAGAAACATTAGGATAATGGGCGGTTTAATATTGACTTATGTGCCAAAAAATTTGGATTTTTGTAGAAAATTAGAATAATGAAACTCAGATTACTAACAGTATTAATGGTCACTCTAGCCATAATTGCCTGTAAAGGACCTCAGAAAGAATCTGCTCCAGGTGAAAAGTTTGGAAAAGAAATTACAGCTGATAAGGCTATAAGCTTTGATGACATGATCACGCAGATCTCAGGGCAGGATTCCCTAAGAACAAAATTCAAGGCTACTGTTGAATCGGTATGCCAGGCCAAGGGTTGCTGGATGAACCTTGTATCTTCTGAAGGTGTCAACGATCCATCCATATTTGTAAAATTCAAAGACTATGGCTTCTTCATGCCTCTGGATATTGCCGGCAAAGAAGTTATTGTTGAAGGAGTTGCTTACAGAGAAGTAACCCCGGTTGATGAACTAAGGCACTATGCCGAGGACGAAGGAAAATCAGAAGAAGAAATTATGGCCATCACCGAGCCAAAAGAAGAGCTTAAGTTTATGGCAGACGGTGTTATCGTGCTTTAAGCCACTAGTGCTCTATCAAAACTGTGAATGCTTCATTATCAGATGGGATATAGTGCATTCACAGTTTTTTTATCAGATTTTTAGCTTTTCAATCATGTAGGCTATATCCACATTGTCCTGAATCAACTCGATAGCCTTAGCAATTTTCCATGGCGTCCGCCGATTGATTTTTACTTCCAGCTTACTTATTTTAATTACCACCCCGTAGGTGTCCAATTCTGTTCTTACAACAGGGAGATCATAAGCTTTTATATATTCAAGAGATTCATCAGATATATCTCCCTCACCTGTTATCACTATACCGCTGAGAGGAGATTCGTGATTCTCTTCTGAAGAATATTTCTGAACAGTCTGAATCGATTCGTCAAGTACCCTGGCACTAACAACGAGAAGATTATCGCTTGACTTAAGCATCTGGTCCTTATCAACCGCAGATCCGGCCAAAATATTTGCCACTCTGTTGAAGCCCTTTTCATTATAATGCTCAAAAGTGCCATCCACAGCCTTTGAAATTGTCCATATCAATGGATAGGCTAGCATATTGTCATAGGGTACGACACCCAGAAGCTTCAGATTCTTTTGATCCAGCCACTTACCTACGTATTCCCTTACCATTTCCGTTTTTTCAGGAATAACCTTGTTAATGATAACCCCCAGGATGGGGATCTCCTGTTCACGAAACAAGGATAGACACATATTCAGCTTGTCGACCGTACTTCCTATCCCGCCTTCTACAATCATTACAAGCTCTGCATTGAGCAATTTAGCGACCTGCGCATTGGATACATCTGCAATACTGCCAACCCCGGGGTGTCCCGTACCTTCATAGATCGTACCTTCATGCATGTCCTGTAAATGCCGCTCTGCCATTGTAATCCTGGATTCCAGGTCATAGGCCTCAGGATTATCCAGATACATTGTGGTAGCCCCTTTCCCCAAAATGACTGGACTATGCTTGATAGGGTCAATATCCAGCTTAAGGAGATCAGCAAACAATACGGCATCCTTGTCGACCACACTGTCTTTTACCTCTACATGTTTTTGACCGACAGGCTTGCAATATCCCGTATTGATACCCGCTTTCTTGAAGCTTGCTGCTATTCCCAGCGTAGAGGTTGTCTTGCCGACATGTTGACTCGTGGCTGCTACATATAGGTTTCTCAATTTCATAATACTATGATACTAAAATTTCGTACGATTTACCATAAAGGGAAAGCTCACACATAAAAAAAGGCCTCCTTAATTGGAAACCCTTTGAAGCTGTGAGAGAAGGATTCGAACCTTCATGGAGCACTTTGCCACAGGACAAATTAATTTTGTCGTCAATCCATATCCTGCGTTTATCGTGTTATCTCCCACCCTCTAGACAGGAGGGCATGTCTGCCTGTTTCATCATCTCACAGTGTATCAATAATTCTGTTTATAAATTTATATATTATTAATCATTTAATAAATGTATATCTAACATATGGTGTTATTATTTAGTATCC
>RFSX01000047.1 GCA_009923745.1 Chitinophagia bacterium | reverse complement strand
CATTACAGCAGCTGGAGTATATTGTTGCCCTTGATGAACACAGGCATTATGTCACTGCTGCAGAGTCTTGTTTTATATCCCAGCCCAACCTCACGATGCAGGTCAAAAAGCTTGAGGAAGAAATTGGCATCAGGATTTTTGACCGCGACAAGAAGCCCCTCCAACCCACGCCTATCGGTCAGCAAATCATACTGCGGGCCCGTCAGATCCTGCGGGAAACCAATCAGCTCAAAGAATTTGTAAACCATGAAAAAGAAACCCTAGAAGGTGATATCACCGTCGGCATAATTCCTACTCTTGCACCCTATCTCCTGCCAAGATTCCTACCCGACTACAGCAGTAACAATCCGAAGATACATTTGAAACTCCAGGAGCTGCAAACAGCACAAATCATATTTCAACTGGAAAACGGCATGATCGATATCGGGATCATTGTGACGCCTATCAATGAGGCAGGCATACGTGAAATCCCCCTGTTCTACGAACCCTTCCTGCTATATCTGCCCAGACATCATCGGTTCCTCGAACAAAAGCTGATGCTGACTGAAGATCTTGATCCGAGCGAGGTATTGGTGCTTGACGAAGGGCATTGTTTTAGGGACCAGGCATTATCCATATGCAAACAAGCCAAGTACGATTCAAACCTGGGCTTCGATTATCAAAGCGGATCCATTGAAGGTCTGAAAGCGCTCGTAAAGAAAGGTGTAGGCTACACCCTCGTTCCGGAACTATCGGTAATCCACGAATTGAATTCCGTGCACCTTAGGCGATTCTCTGAACCAGAACCGGTTCGGGAAGTCAGCCTTGTGGTGCATAATAACTTTATCAAAGAATCCCTCATACAAAGTCTAAAAAGCTCCATTCAAAAGCACGTTCCGGATAAATTCCTTAAGAAAAGTAAATCGGTCGTCGACATTGGCTGGAATTGATCAATACTCCGTATCTCAGCTAAATGACTACTCATGGAAAATGTGGCATCATTATCCAGGCGCATCAGGAAAGTCATTAATGATAGCAACTGAATTGCGAGAACCAAGTTCAAGACAGCGCTTGAAATGATTTTAATTTCCCCCTTGAGGCGCATTTTCTGTTATGATCAATATCAGCCGACTATGTAACCACAGTCACCCTCTGGTTTAAAGAAGCAATCTATATTGTAACAAAATAGCGATTAACCTTACAACTATAAAATGAAAAATAATTATGATGTCGTAATCATTGGCGGGGGAACAGCCGGAATTATGACAGTATCTCAGTTAAAGAAGAAGAATCCCGGCATAAGTATAGCACTTATCGAGCCTTCCGACACCCACTACTACCAGCCTGCATGGACACTGGTAGGAGCAAATACCTTTAGCTTTGAAGACACAGCCCGACCCATGAAATCTCTTATTCCAAAAGGGGTCGACTGGATCAGGGACTATGCAGAAACATTTGAACCGGAGTCAAATCGTGTGAAAACAAGAAATGGTGATGTCTACAGCTACGATTATCTGGTTGTTGCTCCAGGTCTTAAAATGGATTATAGCCTGGTGCCAGGATTAGAGGAATCCATTGATAAAGCTGTGGTATGCTCTAACTATACAGACCCCAGGCACACTTGGGAAGTTATTAAGAACTTCAAAGGTGGTACGGCTTTGTTTACCCAACCAGATACTCCAATCAAGTGTGGTGGTGCACCACAAAAAATCATGTACCTTGCTGCTGACGCTTTCAGAAGAAAAGGTATTGCGGACAAAACCAATATTGTTTTTGCCACACCCGGCACTGTAATCTTTGGACTTAAAAATATTGCGGAGACCCTGACCAAGGTAGTTGACAGAAATAACATCATGCTCAACTTCGGCTACAAGCTGGTTGAAATAGACGCAGAGAAACAAATAGCATGGTATGAAATGAAAGCGCATGAAAGCTATTACAACAAGAATGAAAATGTGGAAATCACTGAAGCGAATAATAGAAAAGGAATTCATTTTGACATGCTCCACCTGGCGCCACCACAAGCGGCTCCAGATTTCATCAAAAACTCTCCCTTTGCTTTGGAAAGCGGATGGATGGATGTCGACAAGCACAGCATGCAGTCCAACAAATACAAGAATGTATTTGGCCTTGGAGATGTAGCAGGTTTGCCTACAGCGAAAACAGGAGCAGCCATAAGGAAGCAGGTACCTGTAGTAGTTGCCAACATCGATAAAATGATGAAGGAAAATGTGATTACCGACAAGAAATACACCGGTTACTCTTCATGCCCACTTGTTACAGGATATGGGAAAATGACTTTAGCTGAATTCGACTACGACAATAATTTCACGCCGGACCCAAAACTCAAACAGATGCTAGTCTTTGACTCATCCAAGGAGAGCTGGAGACTCTGGATTTTAAAGAAATACATTCTCCCATACCTTTACTGGAACAAAATGATGAAGGGTCAGGATGTTTGATGTATAGTTAGTGTCCATGTATATTTATGCCTGTGTCAATAAAATTGACACAGGCATTTTAATCTTATTACATGAAGAATAGTCAATTAAAAGTACTTTTGCTTATCAGCACCTTTATTGGTTATCTGGAATGGGGAACAGATCAGAGCAGCTTCATTGTTCAATCGGAATGGGAGGTACTCAAAAAGCTACCTGAAGATCCCTTGTCCTTATTGCATCCTTTCATCCTTTTACCTGTAGCGGGCCAATTATTATTGCTGTTTGATATCATTAAAAAGAATAAAGGCAAAAAACTGTCGGTTATTGCTATTGTACTTATGAGCTTGTTATATCTGATGATTCTGTTTATTGGCTTGTTGGATATGAATTTCAAAAAAATACTCTCTGCTCTACCCTTCTTTATTCTATCATTCGTGATAATTAGATCAAAAAACACCAAGACCTCCACAGACACATAAGAGCTTTTCCAATGAAATACATTACAGATATCAACAAAGAGTTCAATACCGACGAAAGATGCTCTATTATTGAAATTCTTAATAAAGCCGACCTGCCTCATATCTCTATAGCACAGGCGCGTTTGAAAGTGGGATTAACAACTGAGTTACACAGCCTGGATGGTGATGAATTCTATTATATTCTTCAGGGGCACGGCACTGCTGAGCTGGATCGTTCACAAAAGTTTGAACTGCAAAAAGGAGACGTACTGCACATCAAAAGAGATCAGCCTCAAAGAATCAAAAATTCAGGTGATAAAGATCTCATTTTCCTTTGTATTTGTACGCCGCGATTTGAAGCAAAACATTACGCAGCGCTGGCCGAAGATAATTTAAACCCCATTTGATGGCATTGATCGGAAAGAGGCCAGAAAACACTATCTGTGCGCGGCTACTTAGTTATAGTTTATTTGGTATGGAATGTGTAATTTTAATACTTAGCTATGCCTAAAGGAAAAGCCATATCCGAAACTGAATACAAAGAGATTGACAAGGAGTTTCATTCCCTCATAAAGAAGGTACGCCCAAAGTGCACCGAGGAAGACCTTAATAATCTTGATAAGGCCTACAATCTCATACTGAAAGCACATAATTATCAAAGACGAAAATCGGGCGAGCCTTATGTCTTCCACCCTATCGAGGTAGCCAGGATTTGCTTTGAAGAAATCGGACTGGGCGCTACATCAATAATCAGTGCCCTTCTGCATGATGTTGTTGAAGACACAGACACAAGCCTTGAAGAAGTCGGGGATGTGTTTGGTGCTAAAATCACAAAAATTGTTGACGGACTTACAAAACTGGATGGCACCTACAACATAGAAAACAAACAGGCCGAGAATTTCAAAAAAGTATTATCCAGCCTTGTTTATGATGTGCGCGTGGTACTCATTAAAATGGCAGATCGTCTCCACAACCTAAGGACCATTGGTTCTATGCCTCGGGAAAAACAAATCAGGATTGCTGCTGAAACCAGCTACATTTATAGTCCCCTGGCACATCGTCTTGGCCTCTATAATATCAGGACAGAGTTCAATGACATCATAATGAAAATAAATGATCCGGAGCAATATAATGAAATCACCGAGAAGCTTCAGGCGTCTGAATCTGAAAGAAACAAATACATTAAGGAGTTCATCAAGCCTTTGAGCAACAAGCTCAATGAACTTGATGTCGATTACAGGGTCTTGGGTCGTTCAAAGGCTATTTCGTCCATTTATTCTAAGCTACAGAAAAAGCAAGTCCCGTTTGAAGAAATATATGACCTCTTCGCAATACGAATCATTGTCGATGTTCCAACCGATATGGAGAAAAGTATTTGCTGGCAAATCTATTCAATCATAACAGATGTCTATAATCCAATTCCGGAAAGGCTCAAGGACTGGATTACGACGCCAAAGGGTAATGGCTACGAATCACTGCACACGACTGTAATCGGACCAAAGGGCAGATATGTAGAGGTACAAATCAGATCCGAACGCATGGACGATATCGCTGAAAGAGGCTTTGCTGCACACTGGAAATACAAAGGCGTCAAAAACAATAACAATGTGTACGACAAGTGGCTGGATAATGTAAGAGCCTTATTGGATACGCAACATTCTGATGCCCTTGAGTTCCTCAATGACTTTAAATCGAACCTCTTCCATAAAGAAGTATTTATATTTACACCTAATGGTGACATGCGAATCCTGCCAGAGGGTGCTACAGCTCTTGATTTTGCCTTCGATATCCACTCAGACGTAGGATATCACGCTACTGCTATAAAAGTGAATAACAAATTGGTACCCATGGGGCATGTTCTCAAAAATGGTGACCAAATTCAGGTAACGACCAATAAGAATCAAAAACCTTCTGAACATTGGCTTAAGCTTACCGTGACTGGTAAAGCCCGTTCTAGGATTCGCTCGGCAATGAAGGAAGAAAAGCGTCAGAAAGGTGAATTGGGTAAAGAGGCACTGATACGCAAACTTAAAAACGCGAAACTGGATTTTGAAGACAATATAGACTTCCTTGTTAAAAACAATGGTTTCAAAAACAGACCGGATTATTACTTTGCCATTGCTTCAGGAGATATCAAAATGCCTGACATCAAAAGCTTTGACATAGAGAATAATAAGCTCGTAGAACCCAAGGAAGAGGAGATTATCCAATCAGAAGGCATACCAGCCCTTTCCGATACCAAGGTAAAAGGCAAGAAAAAAGCCCAAAAAGAATCAGAATCGAACATTCTAGTTGATGGAGAACCCATAGATCAATATGAATTTTCTTTGGCTCGCTGCTGCAGCCCTGTCCAGGGTGATGATATATTCGGCTACCTTACATCAGGAAAAGGTTTGAAAATACACAGGGTAAACTGTAAGAATGCCACCCACCTTCTGGCCAATTATGGCTACAGGGTACTTAAGGCTGAATGGGGAGGCAGATCGGGAAGTAATTTTATCGTAGACCTTTCCATTACAGGTGTGGATTCCGGACCCGGCGTTATTCAGAAGATCACCTCTGAATTATCAAACAACCTGGGTATTAACATACGATCATTCAGCATCGCTGGAAACCAGGGATATTTCGAAGGAAAAGTGAGCATATTCGTAAAAAACAAGGATCAGCTCAATGTAGTAATGAATGCCATTAATAAACTTGAAGGCGTTACCAATGTTACTAGAGTAATTAAGCAATGACATGGAGGTATCAGAAAAACATCTGGAAAAGGTAATCGAGGAGGTAAAAGCTATTTTCACCCGTTACCTGGAACACAATCAATACAGAAAAACGCCTGAGCGCTATACCATACTGGAGGAAATCTATCGCAGAAACGACCACTTTGATGCCGAAGCCCTCTACATACACATGAAAAATCAAAACTACAGGGTATCACGCGCTACTGTCTACAACACTCTGGAACTGCTTGTCAACTGTGATCTGGTGACCAAACACCAGTTTGGCAAAAACTTGACTCAATACGAAAAGTCTTATGGCTTCAAGCAACACGACCACCTATTGTGTATAGACTGCGGCAAAGTATTGGAGTTTTGCGATCCCAGAATCCAGAACATCAAGGACATGATGGGTGAGCTCCTACACTTCAAGGTTACGCATCATTCACTCAATCTATATGGCAAATGCGATGGGGCTTGCGATCGTGCAAAAGAGGATTAAAATATTTATTTAATTAAATTTAATTAAACTTAAAATATTCACTGATCAGTCCTTCTTTCAGAGCATAAGGCGATACAACAAGTTCTTGAAGCCCTGTTACTTTACTCAAAACATAATCTATCAGTAGGAACGATTCCTTGGCCAGATCTGCTCTATGTGCGGGCATGCCTGGCAGGCGAGTCCTTTGCGATTTATCGGATTGAAGGATTCGACTTTTTATCGGCAATACAGAATTGACATCATAAACATTGCCTCTGGGTGATGACTTATGACCCATCATACTTTCAAGGATCTCAAAAGGACCCGAAGACCCGATGAGAAGACCGGTATTCAGTTCATTGCAGATATAGACCAATTCGTCCAGTGTGCTATCAAGACTTTCGAACAACAGCTTCCGTTCATATTCTGAGACGGGATCTCCCAATTCGAAAGACTTGCGGAGAACAGAAATACCAATATTGTGAGACTGGAATTCAAGTATATCTTTCGAGCCGGCAGACTGGATGATAAACTCCACCGATCCGCCGCCAATATCCATGATAAGGCTTGGCCTGGGGCACTGCAGCTGCAAAAGACGGTTTCCCTCGTAAATCAGTTGAGCCTCCCTTTCGCCACTTATAAGCTTAAGTTCAATACCGGTTTCCTCGTAAATCCTGTCAATCAATTGATGACCATTTGATGCGGAGCGAAGCATTGCAGTACCTACTGCAGTAACGCCTTGACAATTGAATTGATCGATTACTTCCCTATACTGTCTCAAACAATCCAAAGCAGCATTCAGCTTGACTTCAGGAATTCTGGACAGTCCATCCGAAGAAATATATAAGAATTGTCTTTCCCTATAAAGCTCCCTGAATCCGGGTGCTTCATTTTGTTTTTCTACAATGAGCAGATGAAAGGTATTACTGCCCAGGTCAATTATTGCTAATCTATCCTCCAATTTGTTTGGCGGCATTCATGGCCTGCTGTATTATATTCTGAAAAAAGCCAACCCCATTCTGACTCATCATATTGGCATAACTGGCCTTACCATTCTCATGAAATACATAAAAATTGCAATCCGCACCATAATACACATCCGCTTCCAGGATGATTTCGCCTTCGATCTGATAGAACTGCCGCGCTATCGGTTTGCAATTCTGTGGAATTGACATAACAGTTGCCTTATCAATGTAACTGACATTAAGTTGTATGCTTGGTTTTTCTTTCTGACTCATGGAGAATGGGAAATTATGAAATATAAAATCAAGATAGTCTGCTTCGTTGTAAAGCTTCTGGTACAGCTCAGCTGGCAAGACAGGATAAACCGCTTGGGCAGGAGCTGACTGTTTAGCGGCATCGCCCGGGTTGTTGTCGCTTTTACAAGCAAATAAAGACATAATCATGAGACCGATAGCAAGCAAAATCTGATTCTTCATAGTGCTAAAAATTGTATTCCAGCCTGAAAGTCCAAAAGAAACTATCAAGGCCATCTGTATTGAATAAATCTCCTTCAATGAGTTTGACGAAGGAGTCTGTATAAAAAGTTCTAAATGTAATATTTTTCGTGAAAGCATAATAGACCCCTACCCTTGCTGCAATATCATGATCCTGGAATTCTGACTCGCGTCCGGACAGTATTGGATTGGAGGTATTGACAGATATCAGATAGGCATAGGTCAATCCACCAAAGAGCCCTACCTTATAATAATTGCCTGATTCCATGAGCCAGTCATTGATGGTAAAATAAACCGGAATTTCAAGATAGTTGAGAGATGTGGCCTGTAGACCGGAATTGGAAAAGCCAATACTCTCCCGGCTTCCTCTCTGAGAATATAAAAGCTCCATGGTCAGATCATACTTCTTCCCAAGGCCATAAGACAGCCTCGCGCCAAAGCTGAAACCCAGTTGATCATAGCCTGAAAGACTGTCTCCACCCAGCTGTGAAGCCGTCATTCCTGCAGCAATACCGGCCTTGAACCTGTTCTGTGAATACGTTTCCCCTGGCAGAGCCATAAAAATTTCAAAAAGGAACAGGATAAGAATGATATTAAAACTCTTCATATATATGAAAATCTTTTATATTTGGCTCAGATAATGAGAGGATGAAGATAAAATATAATAAGTCAACGCTCCTAAAAATCGAGCAGCTTTTCAAAGACCTGGATTACACAATACGATACGAAAAGGGACAGTTTCAATCGGGTTACTGCATTATACACCAAAAGAAGATAGTGGTTATCAATAAGTTCTTCGACATCAAGGGTCGTATAGAAAACCTGATGGATATCCTCAATGACATCACCTACGGCCTAGATCCTATTCCTGAAAGTTTCCAGGATTTCACTGAAATACTGCAAAAAAGGCCTGAAACTGAAACGGAAGCCAGCTAAAAAAAGAAACAAGACAGCGGTAAGATTTGTTAGCTTCGTAGAACAAGCTTATCCAGGTGGAAATAGTAATTCTAGGTTCCGGTACTTCACAGGGTATCCCGATTATAGGATGCACATGCGAGGCATGCGTATCTAATGACCCACGGGACAAGCGCCTGAGGAGCTCTGTCTTTGTCAGAACTGAAAAAGTAAAGATCCAGGTGGATGTTGGACCTGACTTCAGAACGCAATACCTGGAAAACGAGCTAAGCAGCATCGACTACGTCCTCTTCACGCACGAGCATAATGACCATGTAATTGGAATAGATGATCTTAGGGCCGTCAATTTCATTCAAAAAAAGCAATTGCCTCTGCTTGCCGAAAAACGGGTGCTGGGTGAAATTAAAAAGCGCTTTGACTATGCCTTTGCGGCAGAGAAGTACCCGGGTGTACCAGATATAAGCCTTCATGAAATCTCTACAGAAGCCTTTCGACTGGGAGATATTGATGTCACGCCAATCCGGGTTATCCACGGCAAGCTTCCCATTCTGGGATTCAAATTCAATGATTTTGCTTACATCACAGATGCTTCTATGCTGGAACAATCAGAAATCGACAAACTGTATGGCGTCAAAGTATTAATCATCAATGCCCTCAGAGAAACCAAACATTATTCGCACTTCACATTGCAAGAGGCCCTTGACTGCATCGAAAAGATAAATCCGGAGAAGGCCTACCTTACCCACATAAGTCATATGATGGGGCCTACACGAGCTTGGGAACAAAAACTTCCATCCCGTGTTTTACCCCTGCAAGACAAAATGCGTATCATCCTCCCGGACTGAGCTTCGGCGAATTTGCGTATATAACTTATAAGCTTATCTTAGTAGATAAGCATTGGTGCTAAGACAAAATGTATGAGTAAATGGCTTTTGAGTGTAATCATTATGGTGTCAGGCCTCACGGCCGAGGCACAGAATAATGCACAGCACACCTTATATATGGTAGACATTTACAGGCACAATGTGGCCTATGGCGGCTTCGACCGATCACTCAGTGCCAATTTCAATTACCGCACGCAATGGGCCGGCCTTGACGGCCAACCCAATTCGGTGTATTTCAACGCTCATCTTCCTGTTTACCTTTTAAATGGTGGGGCCGGATTCAGTCTTTCAACAGACAAAAGCGGAGGACTACGCATTATAGAGATGCAACTGTCCTACAACAGGGTACGCAGTTTCGGAAGAGGTATTGTATCATTTGGTGGCTCACTGGGATTAAGGCAATTGGGTATAGACGGTGGAGTCATACGTACACCTGATGGTATTTACCAAGGTGGATTCAGCCACGAAGACCCTATTCTGTTTATTGATTCGCAGGCAGGTTCACATTTAAACTGGAGTCTGGCTTTCTTTACCAAAACAGACTTCTTTGACCTTGGTCTTTCAGTACGTAATTTATTTGCCAACGCCACAGATATTGAAGGCATAAATTTTATCAGCTCACGCCAAATTAATACTTATGGAGCCATACCTTTCTTTGTCAATGACTTAGAAATTCAAGCTTCTCTATATATGAAAACTAACCTTCAGCAATGGCAAACGGATATGTCTGTAATTGTGAAAAGTGGCAATGTTTTTGGAGGTCTATCCATAAGGGGATTTAACGAAAACTCCTTTGATTCTGCTATATTCTTAGGTGGCGTCAGGCTCAACGAACATTATACCCTGTCATACAGCTATGATGTAAGCCTGGGAGGCCTTTCAGATTTTAATCAGGGATCCCATGAGATTCTTATTAATTACAATCTGAATAAGCTTATTGGCATAGGCTTGCCACCGGAAATTATTTACAACCCAAGAGATTTATAATTCTT
>RFSX01000046.1 GCA_009923745.1 Chitinophagia bacterium | reverse complement strand
TACCCGCATCGGTTCGTACGATTATTTCGAAATGCTGTATGACGGCAAATACGAAATATTGTTTGAAGGGTTGATTTCTAAAGACTTCCTGAACTTCACCGATCTCAAACCATACACCGATAGACTGGAATCAGCTAAGAAGAAGACCATGCTTAATGAGGCTATTACGGTAGCTTCAGGCAAGGTCAACAAAAAGCCATTGCTTATTGCAGCTATGGATTTCTCTTTTATCGGCGGCTCCATGGGCTCAGTGGTAGGGGAGAAGATTGCCAGGTCTATTGACTATTGCATCGAACAAAAGATTCCATTAATGATTATTTCCAAATCAGGTGGTGCCAGAATGATGGAGTCTGCTTTTTCATTGATGCAGCTTGCAAAAACCTCTGCAAAACTCAGCGTGCTAGCAAAACATAAGATTCCTTACTTCTCATTTTTGACAGACCCTACTACTGGAGGTGTCACGGCAAGCTTTGCTATGCTCGGGGATGTTAACTTCTCCGAGCCTGAAGCGCTCATAGGCTTTGCCGGTCCGCGGGTTATAAAAGAAACAATAAAACAGGATTTGCCAGAAGGGTTTCAAAGTGCCGAATTCCTGCTGGATCACGGTTTTCTTGACTTTATTGTGCCAAGAAATGAACTGAAAGAAAAGCTATCTGACCTTCTCGAGTTGTTTATTGTCCCTTCTTCTCAGGAATAAATACCTTCAGGCTTTTACTGAAAACATCCATATGAGGCAACATCTCGTCAAGTAAATTTTCACCATAACTGCTCATGAATTCGAATATGCTCACTTTACGTTCCTGGAGGCCTCCGGGAAATAATTTTTCTTTGAGTTTTGCTATGCGATTAAGCTGGACTTCTTCTTTTTGCTTGATACGTTTCTTGAGCCGGAATTCGATTTGTTCAATCGATTTTGTAGTCTTCGCGAGTTCGGATTGACTGGTCTTAACCAGCGTGGGATCTATGTTTTTTATCCTTTCATCCATGTCTGAAAAGACATCTGCAAGTGAAGAAATGTATTGATCCAGCTTATAATCCGGTTGGTCAGACAGCTCAAGATATTTCTTTACGATTTCATGTTCATCTTTAAAGAAGTCCTCACATGATAAGCCCATGGCATCGATTTGCTTAAGTGTACGTTCATCAGTTATCATAGCTGAATTTCTGCGTATAAGCATTGGAAAAGGAATGCCAAAATGATCAAACTGTGACTTTCTTTCCATCCAATAGGCGAGCTCACCTCCGCCACCTATGTAGGCTAGGTTTGGCAGGTTATACTCCTGGAATAATGGGCGCATGATAACATTAGGGCTGAAGTTTTCAGGATGCGTGTCGATTTCCTCTGCCAATTCAGCTCTGGTAAACGATAAATTGGTATCTACGATTTTAAAGGAATCTGCTTCCTGAATAATCCTTTTGCGGCCTGCACCACAATGATAGAAAAAGTTGATTTCCCGGGCATGAGCTTGTTTGCTGTAGCCCAATTCCGATAGTTTATCCTGATAACTCTCTATGAGTGCCTGACTGGGACTATTGAATATTTCTTCCTTAATGGCCGAACGGAAGGCATATTTAAAAGGCTTTTCATCCATCCTCAGAATAAGCAAGCCAAATCTATCAAAGAGTCTGTGTGTTATTCTAAAACTGAAATCAGCATAATCTGAAGCGTTCTGGAGATCATCCCTAAATCCGGATAATAAATCCTTTATCTCTGTCTTTTCTCCAAGAATAGAACTTAAATTTTCTATGATTTCATTGATGCCTTCTGTAGAACGCCTGCCCACAGCACCCATGGCTTCGTTGGACCATTCCAGCTTCTTTCCAAATACTTGTAAATGATTGATTTCTTCAAAATCATGATCTTCGGCTCCCAGGATAAAAACAGGCACGAAGTCCTTATCAGAAAATTCTAGTTTTAGCTTGTCTGCTAAATTAAGGCATGATAATATTTTGAAAATATAATATAGGGGGCCGGTGAGGAGACATGGTTGATGTGCTGTCACGATAGTGAAAGTACTGTCAGCTTTAAGCAGTTCTATCCTTTTTGATGTCAACTGAGAACTTGCTACTCCCTTGTATTGACGCTCTAGTTGAGAGGCCAGTAATACTCTGTCAGTATTAATCCTTTGTCGGTTTTCAATTATTTTTTCGAATGCTTCGAATTCGAATGGGTAGGCGAGAAAATCATTGAATTTTTCAGGGTAGAGTGTGTAATCCTTGTCTCTGGAACTGAATTGCCCAACTTCAGAAAAGTCAATTTCTTTTAGTCTCATGAATCTTTGGATAGGGTCGTGAATTTAAATAATATTAACGCCATAGATGGGAAATTGATTAAAAAGGGGCGTATTAGAACAAAAAAAGAGCTTGCTTGGCGCAAGCTCTTAACAGGGCAATATTTAAAAAATCAGTTAATCTTTGAGCTTTTTGAGCTCTTTTTAAATTTTAACTCACTATAGTGACACTTTCTGTTGCCCAAACGTTGCCTGATAAATGAAAAAAAATCAAAAAAAATACTATTTATGTGGCTGGTTCTTCTTTTTTAGCCACAAATCCAGTAAATATCACCATGTCAGACCCCAAAAGATATGAATTGCGAGGTGTTTCAGCTTCTAAATCGGAAGTGCATAAAGCCATAAAGTCACTTGATAAAGGACTTTTTCCACTTGCTTTTTGCAAAATTCTTCCTGACATGACTGGGAATGATGATAATTATGTCAACATTATGCATGCTGATACGGCTGGGACCAAAACCAGCCTGGCTTATGTGTATTGGAAAGAAACCGGAGATATAAGCGTCTGGAAAGGAATTGCACAGGATGCTATCGTTATGAACCTCGATGATATGGCTTGCGTAGGGGTTTGTGACAACATTCTGTTGTCCAGCACGATCGGTAGAAATAAAAACCTGATCCCGGGTGATGTCATAGCCGAGATTATCAATGGGACGGTAGAGTTTGTAGACATGCTTAAATCATACGGCGTTCATATTCATCTTGCCGGCGGTGAAACGGCAGATGTTGGGGATATTGTCAGAACAATTGACGTAGGTTATACCGCTTTTGCCAGGCCACGAAAGGAAGATCTCATTATAAATGATATTCAGGATGGGGATTGTATTGTTGGTTTTGCATCCTATGGCTTATCCAGTTATGAGAATTGCTATAACGGAGGGATGGGAAGCAATGGCCTGACTTCTGCAAGACATGATGTTTTTGCAAAAGATTATTACTCTAAATATCCTGACAGCTTTGACTCCAATTCACCTGAAGAATTACTATACAGTGGAAGCCGCAAGCTAGATGAGCAAGTAACTATTGAAGGCTTTGGCAATATGCATTTAGGCAAGTTGGTTCTTTCTCCAACGCGTACTTTTTTACCCTTATTGAAGAGAATTCTTGATAGCCATCGATCCCGTATACACGGTATTATTCATAATACCGGTGGTGCACATACCAAAGTCAAAAAGTTTGCGCCTGCAAAACGCATTATCAAGGATAAGCTTCTGCCTGTTCCACCATTGTTCGATATTATTCAATCGGAGTCTGGCAGTACACTCGAGGAAATGTTTACTGTTTTTAATATGGGAACACGACTTGAAGTCTACACTGATAAAGACACAGCGGCTCAATTATTGAATATAGCCGCTGAATTTAATATAGATGCAGATATTATCGGAAGGGTGGAGGCTTCGGATAAATCGGAAGTAGTCATTGATTATGATGGCTATGTGATGAGCTTATAGGATTTATTCTTCTTCATCGAAGAATTTATCGAGTATGTCTTTACCCTCATTCATGACGTTTTTAAGGGTTTCTGAACTTTCAGACATGTTTTCTGCCAGCTCTGAACTCAGTTCTTTCCCTTTTTCCTTTATTTTATTGAAACCTGACTTAATCTTTTCAGTATCTATCATGCCTTCCAGATTGTCTTTACTCTTTTGATAGACTATGCCGGCTGACTCTACGACCTGACCACTGGCCTGTTTTACCTTTTCTATCGACCCCGTGATATATTCTTTTTCAAGCACATCATCAATGAAATCAACTGAATCCTCAATTGTTTTTTTTGCCTGCTTGCCTGCTTTGAACAAGCCTTTAAAAAATTGTGTCAACATCCTGTTTTAATTAGGTAAATATTCGGCAGGTAGCTTAAGTGTATCTGACTCCGCTTGCCAGTAAATGTTAACTATCCACCACCTGTTATTATCAAACAATAACTGGATGCTATTAATTCCCCGGGCAAATGGTTTTGTGTCAGAAGCAGTACTGTAAGTTTCGTATGTACTGAAAACGTGAGCTATATTGCCAAATCGCTCAGTGACTCTATAAATTTCCTTTTCAAAAAAACCATTGGTTTCCAGGTAAGGGCCTGCATTTGTTATATAGTCTTCGGGACTCAAGTAGTTGATACTTATTGCCCCCTTCATGTCCCTTGTAGGAATCATCCTTGCATCCGGTTTAAATAGATTTCTGAAATGATCCCAATCCCTGGCTTCAGATTTTTCACCCGAAATAACATCATACAGTTCAAAGATGATAACATCCATATCCGATAGGTCAGGACTTTGACAGAATGTCGTAGTGGTGAATAAAATAAATAGAGAAATGATACTTAGTGATTTCATAATGTGTTATTTAATCAATGTATCCAATATAATTTTGTGGTGTTATCGCTTTAAGTTCAGCTGTTACTTCCTCATTTACATCCAGGCTATCAATAAAATCGTGCATGCGTTTTTTATCAATGGAGCCGGCACCTCTGGTAAGAGCTTTCAGTGCTTCGTAGGGTTTGGGATAGGATTCTCTACGCAAAATACTTTGTATTGCTTCTGCTACTACGGCCCAATTGTTTTCCAGGTCTTCGTTGAGCATTGCTTCATTGAGGAGAAGTTTTGAAAATCCTTTTTTAAGTGATTGAAATGCAATCATGCCGTGTGCAAAGGGCACACCGACATTCCTGAGAACGGTACTGTCGGTCAGGTCTCTCTGTAGTCGTGAAACAGGAAGTTTCTCTGCAAGGAAGGCCAGTACACTATTCGCCATTCCGAGGTTACCTTCTGCATTTTCAAAATCAATGGGATTGACTTTGTGTGGCATGGCTGAAGAGCCTACCTCATTGGCAACAGTCTTTTGTTTGAAATAATCCATACTGACGTAAGTCCAAATGTCCCTGGACAGATCTATAAGTATTGTATTGATCCTTTGCATAGCATGGAACACCGCAGATAAGTCATCATAATGAGCTATCTGTGTTGTAAAATGATATCTGCTTAATCCAAGGGAGGCAACAAAGCTGTCAGCAAAATCTCGCCAATCGAGTTGAGGGAAGCTGACTTTGTGGGCATTCAGGTTGCCTGTAGCTCCCCCAAATTTTGCTTTTATTGGAAGCTGCTTGAGTTGATTCTTCTGATTTTCCAGTCGCTCAATATAAACCATTATTTCTTTGCCCAGGCTTGTTGGACTCGCTGGCTGGCCATGTGTTCTGGCCAGCATTGGAATGCCTTTATACTCTTCAGCCAATTGCTTTAAGATGTCGATAATCGCATTGATTTCAGGAAGGTAAACATTCCTTAGGCATTCATGAATAGAAAGCGGAACGGCAGTATTATTGATGTCCTGTGAGGTAAGACCAAAATGCACCCATTCTATATGCCCGCCAAGGCCCATGGCTTCCATTTTATCCTTGATGAAGTACTCGACGGCCTTCACATCATGATTCGTTACAGATTCAATTTCCTTTATCTTTTCAGCTCCTTTAAGATCAAAGTCTTTATGTATCTGCAGCAATTCCTGAGTGCGTCCCTTCAGAACGCTGAGCTGATCAAGACCAGAATGCACCAAAGCTTCAAGGTATTTAACTTCAACTTCGACACGATACTTAATTAGAGCATATTCCGAAAAATAGTCAGCCAAAACAGCGGTTTTGGAGGCATATCTTCCGTCTATTGGAGAAATGGCTTTAAGCATTTAATTTTTTTTGCAAAGATAATGTTTTGAATCTGCATTATATTCGATGCTACTATCTTTGAATCTAAGCAATCATCCAGCAAATGAACTTTATTCTCGACAATTACAATAAACTAAAAGACCAGCAAGGCGGTAAAAAGCAGTTTTCTGAGATAGTATGCCAGATTACGCCTTACTTCAAGACTATTGAACCAGAGGTTGTTGAACTGCGGGAAGGCTATGGCGCATGGAAAATGCACAAACGCCGCGAGGTAGAAAACCATATCGGTACCGTTCATGCCATAGCTTGCTGCAACCTTTGTGAAATCACGGCTGGCCTGACTATTGAGGTGAGTATTCCTGAACATAAGCGCTGGATTCCTATGGGCATGCAAGTGCAATATCTGAAGAAAGCAAAAACTGATCTCGTAGCAGAGTGCAATATCGGAGAACCAGACTGGGATTCGATTGACAAATTAGATATTGATGTTTATGTGAAAGATGAAAAGGGTCAGGTTGTAGTAGCAGCTGTCATCAGCATGAAAGTAGGGGATAAACCAGCTTGAAATATTGGCTACACGTAAATGCCCTGGTCTTTAAATCTGCGATGTGACCACAACCAGCATGCAGGATCTGATTCTATCAACTCTTGCAGTTTATTCGCATAAACCTGGCTCAATTCTATACTGCTGTCATGGTTTTCAGCTGACAATATTTCCAATTCGAAAATGTAGCTGTGGTCTCCATTTCTTTTTATGGATGCGAATAAGCAGGGCAATTTGCTGATGTAAGCAAATTTTGATGGGCCAGCATGAAAGTTAATTCCTTTATTAAAAAATACCACTGTGTGCCTTTTATCATGTACGCCAGGATATTGATCGGCCAGGAAAGAAATCACTCTGCCCGACTTCGAAGACATTTTTGGTTCTGAGAGCTCTTTCAGCTTGTAAATCAAATCTGAATTTTGACCTAATCGTTTGTGTTTTATGTACGAATCGATGTAAGCATTCGACAAGGGTTTGGCGAAGCCTATCAATCGTTTTTTTAATTGTATGCCTAAAGCTCTGCCTGCCCATTCCCAATTGTTAAAATGGGAACAAAGCATAATGAGGTCACCTTCTTTTTCCAAAACTTCTTCCACTTCTTTCGAGTATCGCAGTACATATCTAGATTTCAATTCAGGGCCGCTCATGCCATAGGCCTTCAGGCTTTCCAAAATGAGGCAGGCCATTCTGAAGTAATATTGTCTTCTTAAGTCTTTGAGCTCCGCTTTTGATTTGTTAGGAAAACAAAAAGCCAGGTTTTTAATGATGATGTCATTGCGGTATCGAAGGATGTACTGCAAAATAAAAGCCAGCCAATGACACAGGGGAGTCAAGACAAAAAATGGTATAAAACGAAGTTTAAGTACCAGAGCTCTGAAAAGTATATATTCAAAAAATTTCAAAACGGTCAGATAATGGTATCAAAATCATAATCATCAGCTTTCTTTTCCAAAAGGCTTGACCTGTTGTAAGACATTTCCCTGAAAATGTCATTTGCTTTATTATAGAAGCTGTCTTTCAACACTCTTTCAAGGTCACGCGCATCTTCTATCTGACCTTCCCTGAATTTATACCATTGCTCAAGGATATCTTTTTCAAGCTTGAGGCTATACCTTCCGTTCATGTGAAACAATGTTACTTTGGTCTCACCATGGCTCCATTCATTGACTATTCTCATCTTCCGAATTATGATATGTATTAATGATATTATCGCTTAGCATCCTGTATACATCCTGCATGCTGGTTTTGCCTTCCAATAGTTTTAAATGGCGGCTGATAAGATCGAGATCCTTCCTTATTGCAGGTCCTGTTTGACTTTCGCAAGGGTCGTGGTTAATTATTTTGTCGAAAGTGGTTCTGCTGATAGTATCCAGATATTGTGGATCCAGATCATTGGCCTGAAGAAAGTCTTTAGCTAGACAGGCCAGGTGGTTGGTGAAGTTATTTATAAAAACAGCTGAAAGGTGATATCTTAACCTGTCTTCATCATGGCAATTGCTCACGCGTGTAGAAAGTTGTCTCGCCAGGATTCTTAATTCCCTGATTGTATGTTCGTCATTTCCATTTACCAGGAAAGGAACTTCAGAAAGTCTGGATGCCTGGTTTTTCCTGAAACTTTGCAGGGGATAAAGGCAACCCCAATGGTCTGTCAGGTGTTCCAATACAGCTATTGAGCCCGCTCCGGAACTGTGCGCAATTATGGCATCTGGGTTCAGTGGTGGTAATGCCTTGCATACGGAACTTAAAGCATCATCTTTAACCAAGATCAGGTAAAGACTGCTATCACTTTCAATCATTTCTAGATTGTCAATAGCTACTGCATTGACCTTATGTGCCAGGGCATTGGCATTGATCAAAGTCCTTGACCATACTTGTGAGATTTTGTATCCTATGTTATGCAGGGCAGGAACAAGATGATGGGCCAGGTTGCCGGCTCCAATTACAGTAAGCTTAAGTGGCTCAAGCATATTTCATCTTCATTCTGAAGAAGAAAGATATAAAAAAGCCCAATAACATGAGTATGCTACCCGCCCAGAACAGATTGATGCCCGGGAACTCTATAGCTTCAATACCTATGAAGTCCGTACGCGGGACATCTTCGGCAATGTCCAGAACAAGCTTGGATTCAGATCTGTCGTCAGCGGCAAGCTGGAAGTTAAATCTTTCATTGACCGGATCTATATGGGTCATTCGGATATGTATGCCATATTCCGGGTTATAGTCTTTCAGGCTTTGAGGTTTGTTGTCCCGTATGAGATAGACAGGTTTCAGCAGCTTATTCGAGTTTCCATCTTCAAATTTAACCAGTGCTTTAATAGCAATATCACCATCCTCAGCCTTATAGTTTCGGTTGTCGATGTTTTTATCAAAGCCTTTCAAGCTAAAGGTCAAACCATTGAATTCAAATTCTTCTTCCTTTGAAACAATAAATTCTGAGTAGTCCAGTGCGTCTTCCATGCTGAAGTAACTGTCGAAGCTTTCTTCATTGATTTTTACTTTTACACCTAATTCATCGATTTGGTCCGGGTACTGATACAGCATGTCATCAGCAAGCGAAATGGCAGGTTCAATGGACTTATTGTATTCGCCGGCCAAATCTCTGAATCGTAAGCCAACAGCAATAGCCGCATCGCTGTTTTCTTCCTTAAAGTCAGGATGCTTGGGTTCAAAGCTCAAGTATTCGACAACAGCGTATTTATCTTTGGTGAACAAGGTATCACCAATAGCCAATTCGTATCTGTTGTATTCCAGGCTGTCTTCCGCTGACATGGCTAATTCTACATCCATCTGAGACGCAGGCAGCGATTGAATGCTCACAAAGACGTCTTTGGACAGGAAGTGTTTAGCATCCGGATTTGAAGCCGCCACCTTGGTCAGATCATTTGAAAACAATACATTCGGTTTTACCTTAAAACTTGATTCAATACCTTCTCCGTCATCCTGAGATTTTTCAAACAGGATATCAAAGTACCTTGTTTTGTCAATGATAGTATCCTTCTGATAGCTTATCCAGTAACCTTCGGAAAAAATCCTTTCGTTTTTTATCAGTTTGATCACCTTGCCTAAGTCTTCATCATCGACTAGGCCTTGCATAACAAAGGGATTGGAGCTGATGATCTTTTCATTCAAACCACTTGCAATAACGCCTATGATCATCAAGCCGAAGCCGAGGTGACCAAATACGGCACCAGCCAATTTAATGTTCGCGTTCAGGCGTGTGACTAGATAATCTGCATTCGATGCTATCGTATAGTAGCTGCAAACAGCCAGGGTAATGTACTTCCAGTGCCAGTAGTTAATCCACAAACTTGTTACATAAGTCAGTACCAGAGCAATAAATAAATGAATAAGGTGTCTGACCAGAAAGGTCATTTTTTGATTTTGGTTCCAGCTTGCAGTTTTATATCTCAGGAATATGGCTGTTCCTGAAATAAGACTTATGAGAACAGCTATCCATATCTGGTATTTGTTGTAATGCGGTATCGGGTCATTGATGACCGAACCTTCAAATTCTGCATTGAAAATCTGGATAATCTTATTGAACACCGGCAGGGATGTCGACAAGGCAATTATAACCCCGCTGAATAGAAGAACGAGGGCGCCGACAAACATCCAAAACTCACGGGAATAAATGGATTCTTCCGTTGTTTGCTCTGGTATTTTATGGGCATTTTTAATATACAAGTATATAGATACTACGGTGAAGAAGAGTACAAGAAAAATCAACTGAACTTCTAGTCCCATATCGGTGAAGGAATGGACTGAGGTATCCCCCAAAACGCCACTACGTGTCAAATAGGTAGAATAAAGAACGAGCACAAAAGCCAGGGCATAGTAAATAAATGTGCTCTTGATGGCCCTTCCCGTCGCATTAGCGATAAGGTTGGCATGCACACCTGCAACCAGTATGAGCCATGGCACCAATGACATATTCTCTACTGGATCCCATGCCCAGTAACCTCCGAAGGTCAACGCTTCGT
>RFSX01000045.1 GCA_009923745.1 Chitinophagia bacterium | reverse complement strand
TGCATCACTAAGAAAAAAGGATAATTCCTAAGATTTTATACCCTTTAAAAAAGTTAAAACATAAGTTATGAAATACAGTGTCTTATTATTCTCTCTTATTCTTTTCGCTTCATGCGCAACCAATAAGAAAATAGAAGAAGCCTTGGCCCCCGTGCAGGCTGAACTTGATCTAGCCAACGAGCAATTGGGTGAAGCTGGCGAGAAAATCAATGAGTTGATGGATGAAAACGGCAAATTGAAATCTGACCTTAAAACAAACAGTACAACACTTGACCTTAGAGAAGAGCAAATGTCTGACCTAAGAAGTCAACTGGAAGATGTTAAAGCTCAGAGAGACAAGCAACTTGAGCAAGTTGGTGAATTGACAGTTCTTTCAAAGTCTGCCAATGAGAATATCAACAAAACTTTAGCTCAATTGAAAGGCAAAGATGAATACATTCAAATGCTTCAGGCTGCCAAGTCTAAAGCCGATTCAATCAACCTAGCCTTGGCGGTTAACCTAAAAGGTGCCCTGGCTAATGGCATCGCTGATGAAGATGTTAATGTGCAGGTTGACAAAACAGCAGTTTTCATCAACTTGTCTGATAAGATGCTATACTATAGCGGTAGTTCTAACCTGACTAAGAGAGCTAAAGAAGTTCTTGGAAAAGTAGCTCAGATCATCCAGGACAGACCTGATCTTGAAGTTATGGTTGAAGGTAACACCGATAACGTGCCTATCAGTACCGATGCCGTCCAGGATAACTGGGATTTGAGTGTAAAAAGAGCAACAGCCGTTGTTAGAGTTCTTGTTGATGAGTTCGATGTAGATCCTGCTAGAATTATTGCTGCTGGCAGATCTGAATACAACCCTGTAGCTTCAAACGATGATGCTGAAGGAAGATCTATGAACAGAAGAACAAGAATGATCATTCTGCCTAAATTGGGTCAGTTCTACGATCTTCTTGACCCTACAGCTGTTCCTGAATAATTGAATTAGAAACCGACTAATCATATAAACCGTGCAGTTTTTGACTGCACGGTTTTTTTATGCCCCGGCTGAAGCCTGCAACGAAGATTTCTATTCTGAACAGATAGATGACATATTGAGTTTAATTGGCCATTGAGACAACTACTAGCCCATTCAAGACTTACCATTCATGCTTAGGCTGTTCAACTTAAAATAACACCTATAGCTTAGAAAGCGATTAAAACAATATTTAGATCATCTGGTGCTAAATAATCAGGACATAAAAAAGAGGATACTCCTCGCACGCATATTCTGCTGTTAATACCGAATTTCGTATCGGTCTGATCGATTGATAAGAACAGAGATCAATAACTCTCTCAGCATTTGATAAAAAAGCCGGCCTTTCAGCTTTCGAAAGGCCGGCTTAACTTACTAAATACAAATCATTCTTTTATTTCTTGACGATCCTTACAGGAACGGTATATTTCTTATAATAATCCAACTCACTGGACTTAAGTGTTTTGTAATTCAACACAGACTTGAGTGTCAAATCAAGATTTTCGTTGGATGTTGATAAAACAATAATTTCAGATTTATCATTAAGCATAAAATCGATATAGATCATGCCTTCGTCCAGGTTCTCTATGTCCATACCTTTAAGAAGCTTGTAGATTTGTTCATTGACAGAAGTAGGGTCCTTTGCAACCGATTCTACAGCAAATGTGGCTGAAGAAACAAAGGCAAAAAGTATCAGACTCAACAAGCAGGATTTTCGTGTATTCATTTTTCTTTTTATTGAAGAATTAGTTTCGAATGTTCAGTTTTAAAACGAGAACTTTTCAGGGAGAGTTACAACGATAAGATGAACGGCGGGATTTTTACGTCGAGTATACGCAAAATTCCTACTAAGGAAATAAGTCATGACTTATTGAATAATAGCCTCTAGAAAAATACCCTTAAATCAATCAATAACATTGGAGATTCAATTTTGCATCTACGTAAAATCTGAAAACCAAATTGTTGAGAATAGGGCATCAGCTAGATAAGCGAGGGCTTATCGTTTGATTTTGGATTCAAATTCGGAGTATTCCTTCAAATGTTTGCTGATATAGTTGCGTACTTCAGTATCATCGACAAAATCAATCAAAGGGTCGATACTTCCCTGGTCATAGCTTTTGAAACTCTCCTCAACACCATTATCGTCATATTGCGTAGTTGGCGCAGAAGCCCAGCTTCCATTCTTTTTCAGATAACGGGTTCCGTTATAATGAAAACAAAACTGGTTGTATTTGTACTTATCGAGGGTTTTACCATGATTGTTGTACCAATAGGATTGAGAAATCGGAATGCTGAAAATATTTTCGGCAAATAAATCCTGACCATTAAGTTGATCATAACCTGCTTTCTTGGCCAGGGAATGGAACAGCAACCTTGAACTGGTCAAATGATTTTTGACGCCACTTTGATGCGTATCATTGTCAAGCCAGAAAATCGGAACTCTCGTACAAGCGTCTGTAACATTGGAAAAATGGTATACCCAGTTCTGGTCTCCAAAATTTTCACCATGATCAGAGGTGAAGACGACGAGATTGTTTTTATCCTCATGTATGGACCGTATAAATTCATCGAGGTCCTGTCTGATCAATTCCCAGCTCTTCCGCTGACGGGACTTCACCTTTTTTAATGCCTTTTGTGGTGGCAATGAATTTTCTTTAGTCAAAAAAGTCTGGTTCACTATATTAAACATAGTCTTTAGCTCCGAGATGTTTTTAAATGGATTGGAGCTTGATAAGCTAAACGCGTGATCTATGTGATACGGAAAATGCGTTTCCATAAGGTTTAAAAACAGGAAAGCCTTTTCATTCTTCTTATCATGTTCGGCCATTATGGTCCGTGCATGATCAAATATGATCTGGTAATACGATCTGAACCACACACTTCCGGCACGGATATCGGAAGACAAACTCTCTTTGATAGCATCCTGGGAGAATAATTTTTTTCGGATTCTACGTTTCCCAAGAAGTACAAAGAGCTGAGATATTTTCAATCCCTTTTGCTCAGCCAGGTCCCAAGTCTTGATCACTTTGTCAAAGCCTTTGTGAAGACCAAATATTTCAGTGGTGGCAATGTTTGAGCTCAGCTGATATGTGCTGTATCCCTGTTGTTTGAGGACCTGCGCCAGCGTCAGGGCACTATCTTTTAATGCTCGCGTCTGTGTAGTCGCCTTGTGCTCATGAGGCAGGCAGCCTGTAAACAAGCTCGCTGTAGATGGCAGCGTCCAGCAGGCCGGAGAACTGGCATTTAAAAATTGGATAGCATTCTCCTCGAGGTAATTCGCCCCTACCCCATCACCAGAATAAACTGAATCATAACGCAAACTATCTGCAACAATGAAAACAATATGATTAGGCTTGCTTGCCGGAGTATTATCCATCAATTATTCTTAAGCTGAAAATTTTGTCCTTCTATAGGGGGGATTTTTTCTTGTACCCGAATCAAAGGCAAGTTTAAGAAAATTTTATCAGTTTACATTTGGACTTGGCTATGAGCTTGTAATCCTATTTTTTGGTTCAGCTTGCGGATGCCTCAAGGCATACGACAATCTCTCCTTTCGATTGGTTTCTTTCCTCAAGTTGTTTCAGGACTTCCTGAACTGTCCCACGCATGTTTTCTTCATACACTTTTGAAATCTCCCTGCTGATACATATGCGCCGTTCTCCCGCTCCTGCCTCCGACAACTGCTGCAGTAACTTACCAATACGGTGTGGTGATTCGTACATCACTACAGTACACGGCATCTCAAGCAGAGCATTAATCCTGGTCATTCGGCCCTTTTTGTGTGGTAAAAAGCCTTCAAAATAAAAACGATCACATGGCAAGCCACTCATTACAAGAGCCGGCACAAAAGCCGTTGCTCCCGGAAGGCATGTCAACTCTATTTGCTTTTCAATAGCTTCCCGGACCAATAAAAATCCTGGATCCGATATGCCCGGAGTCCCTGCATCACTAACTAGGATAATATTCTTTCCAGCTTCCAATTCATGCATAACCGCAGATAATTTGCCATGTTCGTTGTGTGCATGAAATGAACGCATCGTATTCTTGATGCCGTAATGATTGAGAAGTTTGGCCGTCACTCTCGTGTCTTCAGCCAGGATGATATCGGCCTCGGAGAGCAGCCTGACAGCCCTGTAGCTTATATCTTCTAAATTGCCTATAGGTACCGGAACCAGGTAAAGCATAATTATGACTTAATTTTAATGGCTTTAAAGCCTAAAAATATGTCTTCAAGACAAAAAGTTGGTCTTACCGCCCTTTTGCTGGACAATAAACCTATTAAAAGTATCTTAATTAATACAATTAAGGACTTTACAATACCTTGTGGACGTTAAACAAAATGGATACTGTAAACATTAAACTGTAGCAGTCCTTTTAATCAACTGTATGAATAAATATTTATGCATTCCGATCATCTTTTTTTGTGTGTTTGGCTACAGCCAAACGCCCAGCAATGATGATTGTGTAAGCAGTATCAATATTGCATCTGTAGATAATTACTGTTCTGACGATGCGGAATACTCCAATCTGGGCGGAACAATTGACCCACCATTCAATGATATTTGCTTTATCAACTATCAGAATGCTGTGTGGTTTTCTTTTGTTCCAAGCGAACCGGCCATAATAGTTCGTCTCTTGAGCGGCGGAGCCTTCGGAACATTGGAAGATCCCAAAATGGCTCTTTTTACCGGTGATTGTAATAACCTACAGTATATATCTTGTTCACCGGGCCGTGCGCGCTTCGAAGATGAATTTACCGTATCGGGTTTGACTATAGGTCAACGTTATTATCTATTGGTTGAATCGGGCGTTGGCTTCGAAGGCACATTCAAATTATGCATCAATGATTTTATTGCGCCTCCTTCCCCTGAATCCGATTGCCCTGATGCTGTGATTCTTTGTGACAAATCACCATTCCAGGTTGAGAGCCTTACAACGGCAGGTAATGATGCCACAGAGCTCAATGGCTTCCCTGGTGCTTGCCTGACCAGCGAATTCAATTCGTCCTGGTATAAATGGACATGTGACCAGCCAGGAACACTCAACTTTATACTGACACCCAACAACTACGTACCTGGCTTTGAATCCGATGATATTGACTTCGCCTTGTTTGAATTACCCAATGGACTGGACGACTGCGCCAATAAGGAGCTTATCCGGTGTATGGCTTCTGGCGCCAACGGACAGAATGGGGTGACGGATCCCTTCCCAACCTGGGAAATATGCAACGGACCGACCGGGTTATCGCCAACGGATGGAGATTTATCTGAACTCCCCGGCTGTCAGCCCGGCAACAATAATTTTGCTTCGGAAATAGTCATGGATGCGGGTAAATCGTATGCTTTAGTGGTCATGAACTTCTCGACGTCTGGACTGGGATTTTCTATTGAATTTGGCGGGACAGGAACTTTCCTGGGCCCCGAACCAGATTTTGATCTTTTTGCCATTGATGCATTCGAATGCGATAAACGGATAGAGATAACAAATAGCTCACAATCCCTGGCTGACCCTATAATCAACTATGCCTGGAATTTCGGTGTGGGTGCCGAGCCTCAGGTTGCTGCAGGAGAAGGACCTCATACCATAATCTACGAGTCCTTCGGGACCAAATCGATTGCATTGACTGTAGAGACTACCATGGGCTGCATAGTAACCAAGATACTGGATGTCGATGTCGCTGCCTGTTGCATGGATACATCAACACTGGATATCATCGCCAGTGCGACAGACGTTTCATGTTTTGGAGAAGGCGATGGATCAGCTACTGTCAATGGCCTCATGGGAGCGCCAGAATACAACTATAGCCTGAACGGAGGTGAATTTGTTCCCAATAGCCTATTCAACTCTCTTGATCCAGGCACTTACGAACTAACGGTACAGGATATTAAAGGGTGCGAGGTCACAACAACAGTTGTCATAGAAGAACCAGAGCCCATCCTGCCTGATGCAGGTCCGGATATAACCGTAAATCTCGGTTACTCAGGCAACCTCAATGCACAATACAGTCCTGTCAACCCGGGAGACAGTATCTTCTGGACACCGCCGGATGGCTTGAGCTGTACAGATTGCCTCAACCCTGAAGTGGTATCTCCGGGGACAACGACATATGCCTTTACTGTCATAGACGTAAATGGATGCAGCGCCCAGGACTTTGTAACAGTAACCACAGAGATCATACGTGAACTGTATTTTCCAAATGTCATCACACCTACAACTCAAGATGGCAATAGTGTTTTCACACTGGGTCTTGGAAGGCAGGTTGAGCTTGTCGAAGAGCTGAGTATATATGACCGTTGGGGTAACCAGATATTTATCTGTGAAGGTATATCACCTACGGATACAGGAGTGGGTTGGGATGGTCGATTCGGAAGATGTGGTAATACAGACGAACTGGTTGACCCTGGTGTATTTGTCTGGCTGGCAAGAATACGCTTTATTGATGATGAAGTCATCACCTATTCTGGAGATCTAACTGTACTGAAATAATGCGTAGCCTTTTCTTCATATCAAGCATACTCTTTGTCCTAGCCTGTACCAATGAGGCCAAGGAATTAAGGGCTGTATTGCCTAAGCATGATATGAAAATAGAAATCGCTGAAGATGTTACGATCCTTTACAGCGATTCTGCCATCGTACGCGTCAGAATTACAAGCCCTGCTCTGAAGCGTTACGAATCAAGAGGTGAAAATTACGATGAGTTCCCGCAAGGTCTGCTTGTTGAGTTTTTGGATGATCGTAAAAAACCGAAAAGCTGGCTCAAAGCCGATTACGCCATCAGGAAGGAAAACGCAAAAAAAATCTTCGTTGAAGATAATGTGGTGCTCTACAATAAAAGAAACGACCAATTGATGACCAGCGAATTGATCTGGGATGAAAATGCCGAAGAACTGTATACCAGCAAAGCCGTCAAAATTGCGCAACCCGCCCAGGGCGATACAAGCTTCGGATTTGGTTTTAAAGCGGACCAGGAATTCACTCGTTTTGAAATTCAACGGCGCTTTTCAGCTATTAAAAATGTGGATGAGCTGACCAGCGAATTAAATAAGTGATTTCAAGAATTTTAAGAATTCCGTTAAAAAGCTATTAAATACTAATTCCATAGTAACTTAAAGCTGTAATCTTCCATCTCCCTAGTAACAGACACTACTGAAAAGTATGGTTTGATTCAAAACTAAAAACGGCTGATTATGAAAAAAATACTCTACTTTTTTAGCTTACTGGTCTTGATAAGTTCCTGCAGGTCTGTGGAAAAACTTGTAGACAAGGGTAAATATGATGAAGCCATATTTCTTGCTGCCGACCGCCTGTCTGGCAAAAAGAACAAGAAAACTAAGCATGTCAAAGCTCTGGAAAAAGCTTTTGAAAAAATCAATGAGAGGGATCTGCGAACGATAGCAAGTCTGAATGCTGAAGACAATCCTTACTATTGGAAGGACGTAGTATCTATCATTGAAAAAATAGAAAGAAGACAAAACCGTATTGAAGCATTTTTGCCTTTGATTAGCAAGGATGGATACCAGGCTAAATTCAAGTTTATCAGAACAGCAGATATTAAAAATGAAGCACTGGATGGCGCCGCTGGATATCATTACGATCGCGCTTTAGCCTGGATGGACCAGGTCAGATTGGATGGTGATATGTACCTGGCACGAAAAGCTTTTTACGAACTGGAGAAAGTTTCCTTTTACAAGAGAAACTACAGAAATACAGCAAGGCTTTTAGCTGAAGCGCGTGAAGCCGGCATAAGTGACATAGAAATACGTCTGGCCTCAAACAAGCTAGAATATCGCGAAGCGGCATGGACAAAGCGAATTTTGTCAGACTTACTGGAGTCGATGCCTTCGCGATTCTGGCAAAGGTTTTACACTACGGATATAGAAAATGATGACTTTACGGCAATAATTCGTATCAAAGACGCCTCTACCAGTCCTGAAAGACAGTATGTAAACAGGCATACCGATACTAAAAAAATCAAGGATGGCTGGGAGTATGTTAAAAAAGCCAATGGTGAAATAAAAACCGATAGTCTTGGTAACAAACTGAAAAGAGATGTTTACAGGAATATACGAGCTCATATCACGGAGGTATTCAGAGAAAAATCGGGATTCATCCGTTCTCAGCTGATCATAAAGGACAGCCGGACAGGGGAGCAGGTCATCAATGAAAAACTCTTTACCGAATCTAAATTCGAGGATATAGCAGTCAGGTTCAGAGGGGATCGGAGAGCAATATGCGCCAACGATATAGGCAGGCTTAAAGATGTATCACTGCCCTTTCCATCTGACCCTGAAATTCTGGCCAGCGCCACAGAATTGCTGAGTGGTCAATTGGAAGACATACTATCTGATATTAACTTATAAAAAAATAGCCCTCAGCCGAGGGCTATTTTTTTATCTTCCCATGAAAAAGATGAAGGCCCTCTGCGTATTCCTTTTTTATGTAGTGCTCCTCTTTATGGCTTGCAAAGCTGAGCCCAATCAAATGAATAAAGATTTAAGTTCTGATAGATACAATGTAGCCTTCCTGATAATGGATGGTGTATATAATACAGAACTCACCGCTCCGTATGATATATTCCAGCATACACAGTACCGGGATGGTATCAAGGCCATGAATGTTTATACCATTGCTCAAAGCCTGGACCCGGTCAGAAGCTTTGAAGGATTGAAAATATTACCCGATTACAGCTATAAAGGCAATTACCCAAAACCTGATATTCTGGTGGTACCCAGTGCAGAGCACCACCTGGACAGTGACCTTGACAATCATGAAATGATTAATTGGCTGAGAAAGGAAGCCATGGAAGCAGAATATGTTACCTCTCATTGTGATGGAGCCTTCGTACTCGCTAAAGCGGGTTTGCTGAACGGAATAGCATCTACCACATTTCCATCAGATATAGGGGCATACAAACAAATGTTTCCCGCATTGGATGTAAGGGATAGCATACTCTTTGTACATGATGGCAAGTTTATTACCTCCGTGGGTGGTGCCAGGTCTTTTGAGGCAGCTTTATATCTCTGTGAACATCTTTATGGCAAGAAAATTGCCAAACGCCTGGCGGAAGGCTTGGTTATAGACTGGGACCTCCAAACTCTTAATTACCTTAAAATAGAAGATTAAAACCTAAGGTCTTCTATAATAATATCTTCGTACTGTTCAGGGTCAAAGCGAAATGTACCTTCTTCCAGTTTTACATCCTTTTTATGAAAATTCAGGATCATGGTAAAACGACTGCCATCTTTTGCAAAGATCTTGAATCTTTTGACTGCATTGATGTGGTCTTCAACAGTCAACCGCATCTTTGAATATTCTGAATCAGGGTCACGGGGCTTGCATTCGATTTGAGTGATGGCCTTGCCATTTTCATAGCTTTGTTGGAATATCGCAAAGACAAATTCATCGGACTTGTACAAATTGAAAATCGTATTAGGTGACATATACTCGCCATCTTGACCAAAATCCGCATCATTTATTTGTACTTCATTATCGTTTTTAAGATAAAGCCAGACAGTTTCATCATCCGAAATAATAAGTTTATCATCGATATCCAATTCAAATTTCTCACCTGACTGGATGAGGCTTCCCTCTTTCGTCTGGGGAGCTTCTCCTGGGAGTTCAATTTTTAAATCAAAGCTTATGTGATGTGAATTATGAGACTCATAGTCATCCATGATTTTCTCCAGAATATCAAGGGCTTGCTGGTCTGAAAGCTCATTGCTATCCCCAGAAGATTGCCCAATAAGGCCATGGCTCAGACACAGCATCATACTTAATAGGGGTAATATCTTCATATAAGTGTAAGTTCTACGAAACACAAATTTATGTTTAGTAACAATTTAATTCATTTAAAAGCCTGTTAAATGTCATAGGGCTTATCAACCAGGAATTCAGCATGGGTTTGAAAACTTGCGGATTCGGCATGCACTTCAAATTCTCTCATAAGGCTTAACCAGTGTTCACTGACATTGTCCATAGACATGGCTGTAATTTGCAGTAAAGGCAATTCACGTTCAGAAACCAGCTCTTCACACTGCCGGCTTTATTCTCCCACAGTAAAGACCCTGGGAAGCGTGTCCAGAGAGCTTGGTTGTAGCTGGACTACTGAAATGACTGAGAACAAAGAGATTAAAGACAGGAAGCTTTCTTTCGGGTTCATAAGATCAATTAAAACGTAAATCCATGCAATATGTACAAAAATTCAGGCCTTTGGTATAAAGAGCTTTCAAATACATACATATTTAAATAATTTCAGATAAGAAATCCAATATATGATAATCGATATAATTGCAGGCATACTTGTGGCAATAGGAATTATAGTACTACTTGGATTTTTAGATGATGTTATAGAACTGAGTGGATCAGTACAATTGGGATTGCAATTTATTGCAGCATTTTGCGTTGTGCTTTCAGGAATCTCCGTAACTCACGTAACTATTCTTGGGCAGGTCATTGATTTTAAT